>JAEYXN010000144.1 GCA_023431285.1 Bacteroidota bacterium | reverse complement strand
AATGGATTCAGGAACAAATGAAGGCAAGGTCTTCCTTGCTGCGCCGGTAGCCCCGGAAGATCTTCTCGCATTCGCTGATGAAAAGGAGATTGTTCGATGGGACGAAGAGCGCGGGATGATTGTCGTGACCCGCGAACGCAGACTTGGTCCGCTTATTCTTGAATCGAAACCTTCTAACGCAGGAGTAGCTGCAGATGCGCGTTTGAAAATCATCGCCGAGCAGATACGCACTTCAGAAATGCGAATCCTTGGCAATGTGGAGGAACGTCGTGCGTTCCAGGCGCGTGTCTGTAGTCTTCATCGCTGGCGCCCCGATGAGTTGTGGCCAGATATGACCGACAACTACCTGATGGAAACCGTGGAGCAATGGATTGGCCCTTTTGTAGAAGGGATCACCCGCCAGTCGGAACTTGAGAAGCTGGATATCGTCATGATCCTGAAAACGATCCTCGATTGGGACAAACAGCAAAGGATTGATCAGCTCGCACCAACCAAGTTACAAGTTCCAAGTGGATCATCGATAAAGGTGCATTACTCCTTAGAAGGAGAACCTCCTGTACTTGAAGTTAGGTTACAGGAAATGTTCGGCCTGGGGGATACCCCTACCGTTAACGACGGAAGAATCAAGGTGAAGCTTCACTTGTTATCGCCGGGGTACAAACCTGTACAAGTCACTCAGGATCTTAAGAGCTTCTGGGAAACAACATATCACGAGGTCCGGAAGGAGTTGCGTATTCGGTACCCCAGACATCACTGGCCGGAAGATCCATGGACCGCAGAAGCGGTACGTGGCGCAAAGAGGAGAACCTGAACCTATCGAGTTGTCAATTTCTGTACGTATAATTCAACGTATTCCTCCAAACGCTTTCTGCGGTATTGCATAATAAATCGGGGATGGGGCAAAGGTTGAATGGTTTTGAAGAATCCAAATCTCGAGTTGAGCTTCGTCAGGTATTTGAAGTTATCACCTTCGCCAAGACAGAACGCGACTTCCCTGTCCAATCCGAACGCAAGCTGACGCTGAATACAACCGATCATGAACGGCTCAACTGCGTCCTGAAGTTCGCGGATATCGTAATAATTGAGATTCTTTCCGTCTTTTGTAAATCCCAGAGGGCTGAGCGCACTGATGTAATAGTCTCCATAAAACTTCTCAGTTCCCCCATATGCATCGATCATCAGATAAATGAAATCAGCTGAGAGTTCAGTTTTCTTTTGAAAATTGTTTTCAATGCCAAGAGTCTGAAGCTTTACCGGGTCTGTAAAGGGAACCCCGGTTACCCCTCCGCCGAATCTGCCAGGGTTAATTCCAATGATGATCCTGCGTGTATTATTGTCGTTGTAATACTTCCGGTAGAATCGTGAACACACCTCAAATGCTTTCTCATCCTGATAAGGATTCATGAACCGAACCTCTGCTGGAAGTGGAGCAGTAATATTCAGTTGCCGGTAAAAAGCAAGAATATCGTCAGCAAGCATGATCAGATAAGCTCAAATGCGCTCTTGTAAAAATCTTTGGATTGAACATAGTCAATGAGGTCCAGGTAAAACGGATGACCACCCAGAGTTGCTGAGTCGCCAATCATGATTAACTTTTTCCTCGCCCGGGTCATTGCTACGTTGGTTCTTCTGATGTCTCCCAGGAAACCTACCTGCCCTTCATCGTTACTTCTGACGAAACTGATGGTGATAATGTCGCGCTCCTGGCCCTGAAATGCGTCTACAGTGTTGATAGTGAGCAGCTTTTTCAACGGCTCAAGAACACTGGACGCTTCTGCTAACTTATTCAGATGGTCGACCTGCGACCGGTAAGGTGTGATGATACCAAGTGTCAGAGACTCCTTAAGCCAATGATCAGTTCCTATTTCCTCCACCAGTCTCTCGATATGTCGGATCACCAGATGCGCTTCCTCCTCATTGTACCGACTAAGGGTTTCCGGATCCTGCTTTTCAGAGTAGCCACAGCCCGCGGTGTCGATAAACTCTACCGGACTTTGATTTTCTTTCAGAACGTGATCCTTTACCGTTTCGTGGGCAACAAGTTCATTTTTGTAAAAATGCCTGGATGAAAACGCCATGATGTTATCGTTCATTCGGTATTGCACCTGTAACATCGACGACATCTCCGGATGTCGTGTTATGCCTTTCTCAAATAACGTTTCCGATAAACCCTGTCGCGCAGCTTCATTTGATTTGATGGTAGGAGGGAGTTGGAAATGATCGCCTGCGAAGATCAGTCTTTCTGAGCGTAGTGCGGGTATCCACGTAGCGGGTTCAAGTGCCTGCGCAGCTTCATCAATAAAGGCTGTCTTGAATCGTTTTCCTCTCATCACTGGGTGTGAAGAGCCGACGAGAGTACAGCAAATAATTTGCGTATTTTGCAAAAGATCATTGACGATGTAAAACTCAAGTGCGTCGGCGTCCGATTTCAAAAGCTTTGCCTCCTGCAACATTAGGCGCCGCTGCTCCTTTTCGTGATAACCAAATTTCCGCTTAAACTTGAAGGCTGTATCTTTTATCTGTTCCATCTTCTTCCTCATGTCACGGAGTTCATGATAATGAGGGTGGCCCGCGATCCTTGCGTCCAGCGTCTTGCTTAGAGATTGTTCCGTGACC
>JAEYXN010000134.1 GCA_023431285.1 Bacteroidota bacterium | reverse complement strand
ACGCACCACTGTGAAGAAATCCTCCTGGAACAGAGCTGTCAACCAGCGCGGTGACAAAATATCCAGTCTTGGCGATGGCGTAAATGTCATCCATTTTTCCTGTTACGAACTGCCACTTATCTCCGGTAACGTCGAGGCGCGCGGCATAATCTTTCAACAATGCGACAGTATCATGTTCCGGATCGATTGTGTGACTAAGGATCATAACGTTGTCGTCGTTCTCATATGCCTCGTAAACACGTTTCATTTGTGTCTTCATTATGGGGCAGATCGATGGGCAAGTCGTAAAGAAAAAGTCAGCGACATAAATCTTTCCTTTAAACGTATCGTTTGTGACCACAGCGCTGTCCTGGTTTACGAAGGCGAAAGGAGGGATGGTATGGTAGACAGTATCGGTGCCGTTGAAGTCCCGCTCACCCAAAATAGGAAGAGGTTTTTCTTTTACGCAGCCTGCCCCGAAAATCGCCAAAAGGATAAAAACAAATGAATTCCAATTCCGGGTTAACATGATCAATCTTTTCTTTTCTTTCTATATATCGTTATTGCAGTCATCAGGCCGGCTATAAGGACAACCAAACCTGCGAGTCCCCAAGCCATACTTAACGCTGTCTTCACAACGATGAGGAATACAATACTGATCAGCAGGATCGTAGAGACTTCGTTCCAGATCCTCATCTGATCTGACGTAAATCTAAACTCTCCGCGCTTCAGCTGAACAAAAATCACGTGAAGGGAAAAGTGGTATGCATATAGCAGTGCCACCAACGCGAGTTTGATCTGCATAAAATCATAACTCAGAAAGGCAGGTTGTACAACAAGCAGGCCTACCCCCATCATTAACGTGATAATCGCGGAAGGCCAGGTGATCATATACCAGAGTCTCGAAGTCATGATGAGCAGTTGCTTCTGCAATACATCGCGTTCTACTTCATTTTTTTTATTTGCTTCAATGATATACACGAACAACCGCGGGATATAAAAAAGCCCGGCGAACCACGTTACAATGAATATGATGTGTACCGCCTTGAGATAAAGAAATGTCATGGCAGCGTGGGTTCAGCTTTATTGAGACTAACACTGATTGAATCACCTTCGCTGATGGACGACCCTTCCAATACAAGGACATTCTGACCAAACATCACTTTATTATTTTTTGATCTGTACGACGCTAGTGTTCGCAAAGGTTCAGATCCTTTTTGTCCTGTCTTTTGATCGATGGTCGTGAGGATGCAGCGGGCACATGGCTTGACTGCCGCGAAACGGTTTTGTCCGATTGCGAATTCCCGCCATCCATCCTCACAAAAGGCTGCTCCTCCTTCAAAGACCATGTTGGGCCTGAATCGATTCATCGGTACGGGGACGTCCAATCTGGAATTAAGGTCATCGAGACTAGCCTGGCCGATCATTAATACCGGATAACCGTCGGCGAGACTGACGTGCTCATTTTTGATCTGATATCTTTGATCTACAGGTCTGGCGTGGCTTTCTGGAAAAAACACCAAACGACATGGGATTCCAAGTTTCCCTGAGAACCATTTCGACAATGCCTCATCCGGTTCGAAAGCAGAAGCTGTATCATCCCAGATATTTACTTTGATTTCGTGCCCTGAAAACTGAGGTCTCAGCGCTATTTCCCTTGTGTCAGTTTGAAACCGGATTTCCAATTGGCTTTCGAGAATTGTCGTCTCGAAAAGGGCCATCATCGGGTGCTGGCGCTGTGTGATTGCTGAAGAAGATTCATCGATCAGCATGAAACGCCTGTCGAACTCGAAACCTTTTGGGAAGACCTTCGTGCGCGAAAGTCGGATGCCACCCAGGGATTTAATCGGGTAGATCCATAGTTGACTAACACGAAGCTCCGGAAGACTCATTCTGTTTTTCCGCTAACTTAATAAAGATGTTCCCATCGGGAAAGAAAATAACGGGAAGTTCCGCGCACCGGTGGGATAGGAGCGAATGTCGCGGGAGCAAAAGGCCAGGAACGGTATGTTTAGAAAATACGGTTCCCGGCCGTCAGTTCAATTTAAGCGTGATAAAGTCTTTCGTAATATTCGCGAGCCATCCGTCCAGAATCGAAGAACGGAAGGACATCGCGCATGCTGTTCTTCATGATCTTTACCCATTCTTCATGCTTGTCGTAGTACAAAGGAATTATTTCCTTCTCGAGTACGTCGAAAAGATTTTGTGATTCCAGTTTATCTCGCGAGGATTCAGCAAGGAGGTCGTTGGCAGGCTGAATTAAGAAGCTATTCGACCCGTGTTTAGCAAACTCCGGCACCCACCCATCAGGGATTGAAAGATTAACAGAGCCATTCATCGCCGCGGTCATCCCCGATGTTCCGGAAGCTTCATGATAAAGTTTGGGATTGTTAAGCCAGATATCTGATCCCTTCTTCAAATGGCCTGACAGCCAGAGTTCATATCCCGTTACAACGGTACAGTTAGGCAGCTCTTTCGTTTTCCAGAAAATCTCATTAAAAATATTAATAGCGCCATAGTCCTCTGGATATGGTTTTCCAGCCCAGATGATTTGTATCGGATATTTTGCGTTTTGTGCTAATCTGAGAAACCGGTTGAAATCTGATAATAGAAGATTCGCTCTTTTATAAGCGGCGAAACGTCTTGCCCATACGATGGTAAGCACATTTTCGTCAAAGAGCTTTCCAGTCTGATTGGCCACAACTCTGAAGAGCTTTTGCTTCAGTTCTTTCTTGCGCGCGACGAGTGTCTTGTTGTCATCTTCGTCAAGCGCCTTATCAAGAACTGAATCGCTCCAGTACGTTTTGTTTTGAGCGTTCGTGATGGCTGTGATCTCGCAGATGTCTTTGTAGTCACCCCACATTTTCCGTGACACCTCACCATGAAGTTGTGAGACACCATTGGCTTTTTTTGCAAGACGTAATGCCGATAACGTATAATTTAATACACCATTCTCTGGTGCCACGTATTCATTAACCTCTTCTGATGTGAGCCCGCTGAAGAACGACATACTATTCAGAAGAGGAATGCTGTGCTCTTCATTCCCTGCTTTCTCAGGAGTATGGGTGGTGAAGACTACTCGTTTTTTTACTTCTTCAAGATCTTTATACTTATCAAGGAGGTAAAAACACATTGGCAGGGCATGACCTTCGTTCATGTGATAGATGTCTGTCTTCCTTTCCAGAACATCCAGGAGCTTAGCTCCTCCAACACCCAACAGAATAGATTGTGCGATACGTGTCGTCTCGTTTGGATCATACAACCTGTGGCTGATTGTTTGTGCGAGGTAATCGTTTTCCTGGATATCGGTTGTCAATAAGAACAGAGGTGCTGTGTGAAAGACTTCCGGCTTCAGCAGAAACGCCTTCACGTAGACGCGGGATCCGTGGATCGTAATTGGAAATACAATGTTGGTATCAATAAGGAAGGAGTAGTCTTTGTCACGGAAACTCACACGCAGCGTCTGATCCTGATTCCGTTCCTGATCGTAATATCCTTTCTTCCAGAGAATGCCGATCCCGATCAGGTTTTGTTTTAGTTCATACGCACTTCTAAGGTGTGAACCCGCGAGGAAACCCAACCCTCCGCTATAAATTTTCAACGGTTGGTCTACCGCAAATTCCATGGAGAAGTATGCGACGGGTTTGCTGAACTTCTTATCGATCTTGTACGGAAATAATTCTTCAAGTTTGATCATGTGGGTCGTTTTAGAAAGCACAAACTAACAAAACTGACGAATAGCAGTTTAATCAAATATCAAAAAGAACTTACCTTAGGTTGCTGCAATCGATTGTGAGAAAAATATTGAATCGATTATGGTAGTGAAGAGATGTAGTGCAGCAGATCTGAGAGGCTTTCGAAGGTTTCTTTTTCATTTACAACCCATTCAACTTTTTCAATTTTGTCAATGATTCTTACAGAAGGACTTCCATCTGATGTGACGGCAAATCCATTTCGCTCCAAAAGATTTTTTGTCCACCAGTAGGCGTGCCCCGAGCCATTGAGAGCAATCTTTGTATTACGAAAGATCAGATGCTGCACCTTACCCGTTCTCAGATCGAAGCCTTTGAACCTGAAGACCTCATCAAATGCGCCACTGAGAACGAGTTCTTCAGGAATACCTGTGATCATGTCGCGATGGGTTCCTGAAAGCCAGATTTTGTCTGCAGTTTGCAGAGCGAGGTCAAGCTCATGTGTCGCGAGCAGAATGGCCTTGTTCATCGTACGACTTAAATCCTTCAGGAGCTTCATAATCTCGACGCGATTGTTCAGGTCAAGGTGAGCGGTGGGTTCGTCGAGAATCATCACCGGCGTATCCTGCGCGAGCGCCCGGGCAATCATTGCCATCTGCTTTTGGCCATCGCTTAGCTCGTTGATTCGACGGTCGCGCAAATGATCAAGGTGCACCTGCTTAAGACTACGTTCCACCAGATCCCGGTCGTGGTCTGAGACGTTGAGATGCCAGTCGAGGTAGGGATATCTCCCAAAAAGGACGAGCTCAAATACAGACATATATGGAGCTCTGATCGGATCAGTGAGCACCAGAGCGATGAGCTGCTCTTTAAGCAGGGTGTTGCTGTGGAAAATAATACTTCCAGCCAACGAGGCCTCCAGGCCAGCGATGGTTCGAATCAGGGTCGACTTGCCGATACCATTTGGTCCCATGAAACAGATAAGCTGTCCGGCCGGAATGTCGAGATTTAAGTTTTCAAATAAACGCAGCCCGGGATATCCTATGGATAAGTCCACTAATTGTACTATCGCTTTGGACTCGCGCATCAGTCTGCTATCCTATGTTTGAGAATAACCCAAATTACCACCGGCGCTCCTATCAGAGCGGTGACGGAATTAATCGGCAATACCTTTCCGCTTCCAGGGATTTTGGTAAAGACATCGCAAAGCAAGAGCACGGCGGCTCCGGAAGTCATAACTATTGGAATCAGTACACGGTGATCGTGCGACTTCAGAAACATCTTAACAATGTGGGGGACAGCCAGCCCGATAAATGCCAGAGGCCCGCAAAAAGCCGTGACTGCCCCTGTGAGCAGGCAGGCCGAAAGGATAATCCAAAGTCGTGAAGATGTGATGTTCACCCCGAGACTTTTCGCGTAGTTTTCTCCGAGGAACCATGCATTCAGGGATTTGCTTTGAACGACGGCAATGCCGCTTCCCAGCAGTAGCATTATTGTCAGGGTTTGCAGTTCTGACCAGTTCAAGGATCCCAGGCTGCCAAAAGTCCAGATGAGGTAGGTTTGTACTTCTTCGGCGCCACTTGAGTATTGAAGCACACTAATAAGAGAGGAGGTGGCGGCGCCAATCATAAGACCGACAATAAGCAGGGAAACATTGTCGCGAAGGTTCCTGGAGATTAAGAGCATGACGAGGAATACTGCGGTTGCACCGAAGCTTGCGGAAATGGTGACTCCCCATGGGTTGTTCAGGCCGGTGGGATTTCCCATAAAAGCGAGCGAAACTGCAAGGCTGGCACCGGAGGTGATGCCCAGTACATCGGGGCCTGCTAAGGCGTTTCTGAAGAGCGTTTGCATTTGCAGGCCGCTGATTGACAGTGCCGATCCGGCGAGCACACAGGTGAGCGCCTTTGGAATTCGGAAGTCAATAAGGATGGTCTTCCAAATAGGATCAGATGCTTCGCCTCCTGAGAGGATCGACAATATTTCTTTGACGGGAATGGCTACGCTACCAATAGATAAGTTGGCGATGAAGATAATTACCAATAAAAACGGCAGTGCTATCCACCTGAAAATGGATCGTGAATTCATCAGGGCACAATGATAGAAATTTTTTAATCGAAGAAGGAGTTTCTTCTTCTAACTCATTGAATAGTTGAAAGTTAAAGACGTTCGGATGCGAAGGAGTTCCGTGACAAAACAGGGCAATCCATTATTTCTAAAAATTTTGAAACCCATATTTGCTAACTATTCTTTACTTCCTATCTTTGCAGTCCTTTTTAAAAGAAGAGCCTGCCGGCCCTGAATAAGAAGCTTTTAGAACCGGCGGATTAAAGTTTAGAAAATCCTGAGAAACAGCATTAAATGGTTTAGCCATGCCTGGAATTATAGGAAGAAAAGTAGGAATGACAAGCGTATTCGGCCCTGAGGGCGAGAACATCGCATGCACGGTAATTGAAGCCGGTCCTTGCGTTGTAACGCAAGTAAAGAACGTAGAGACGGACGGATATCGTGCCGTTCAACTTGCTTACGGCGAGAAGAAAGAGAAGAATACCAGCAAGGCAGCGCTCGGTCACTTCAAGAAAGCAAACACTACTCCCAAGAAAGACATCATTGAGTTTCGTGATTTCCGCAAGGAGTTCGATGGTATGATTGAGCTTGGCAAAGAGATCCGCATAGCGGATGTATTTGTTGAGGGCGATTTCGTAGATGCTATCGGTACTTCTAAAGGCCGTGGTTTCCAGGGTGTTGTTAAGAGACATAATTTTAGTGGTGTTGGCGAGGCGACTCACGGACAGCACAACCGTCTTCGTGCTCCTGGTTCAATGGGTAACGCATCTTTTGCGTCACGCGTACCTAAGGGCAAGCGTCTTGCAGGCCGCATGGGTAATGACCGTGTAAAGCTGACGAATCTTCGCGTTGTAAAAATCCTCGCTGATCAAAATCTTATCGTTATCAGCGGTTCAGTCCCTGGTGCAAAGAATTCCACTGTAATCCTTCAGAAATAATGGAAGTCGCAGTATTAAAATCGAATGGTGAAAAAACCAGCAAGCAGGTAACGCTGGCGGACGGAATTTTTGGTATTGAGCCAAATGACCACGCTATTTACCTGGATGTAAAGAGTTTCCTCGCTAATCAGCGTCAAGGAACTCACAAGGCCAAGCAGCGGAACGAAATTTCCGGATCATCCAAAAAATTGAAGAAACAAAAAGGAACGGGTGGAGCTCGTGCGGGTAACATCAAGAACCCTCAATTCAAAGGTGGTGGACGTGTATTCGGTCCGGTTCCCCGCGACTATTCTTTCAAACTGAATAAGAAGGTTAAAGATCTGGCAAGAAAATCCGCTCTGTCGTATAAGGCAAAAGACAATTCCATCGCTGTTGTGGAGGATTTCTCTTTCGATGCTCCAAAGACAAAGCAATATCTTTCTATGCTTAGTGCCCTTTCAGTCGCTGACAAGAAGACTCTTCTGGTTCTTCCTGAGGTTAATAAAAACGTGGTTCTCTCTGGCAGAAATGTACAGAACGCCAAGATCACTACTGTTGATCAGATCACAACTTATGATGTGATGCACGCCGACAGCGTAATCTTTGTTGAGAGCTCATTAAGTAAAGTAGAGAACTTATTAAATAAAGAATAATGAGTATCCTGAAGAAACCACTGGTAACGGAGAAAGTTTCCTCGCTTAACGAGAAAGGCACATACGGTTTCATCGTGGATGCCGATGCGAACAAAGTTGAGATCAAGAGAGCCGTTGAAAAACAATATGGTGTAAACGTTGAGCGCGTCAACACAATGAATGTGATGGGCAAGAAGAAAACACGTTATACCAAAACGGGTATCCTTTCCGGACGTCGCCCTGGCTACAAGAAAGCCATTGTTACGCTCGCACAAGGTGAAGTAATTGATTTTTATAGCAACGTATAATATTTGAGCAATGGCGTTGAAGAAATTAAAACCGGTAACCGCAGGAACGCGACACAGACTCGCTCCTTCGTTCGATGACATCACTGCGGCTAAGCCTGAGAAGTCATTAGTGACTACGGTGAAGAAATCCGGTGGTCGTAATAGCAATGGTCGCCTTACTATGCGCTACATAGGAGGAGGTCATAAACAAAAATTAAGAGAGATCGACTTTAAGCGTAACAAGGAAGGAGTTCCTGCTACGGTAAAAACAATTGAGTACGATCCTACCCGCAGCGCACGTATTGCTCTGTTGTTCTACGCTGACGGATCAAAATCTTATATCATCGCTCCTGAGGGATTGAAAGTAGGACAGCAACTTGTTTCAGGATCTAATGTAGCTCCTGAGGTAGGAAATGCTCTTCCACTTTCCAAGATTCCTCTTGGTACCATCGTTCACAATGTGGAGATGAAACCAGGTAAGGGTGGTGCAATTGCACG
>JAEYXN010000122.1 GCA_023431285.1 Bacteroidota bacterium | reverse complement strand
TCTTTCCACAATGTAAAGGAGGAACTCCCGACAAAAAGAATCTTCCCCTCCCCGGGAAATTGTACGCTATCCTGAGCACGGAATGCCGCGATATCTTTTTGATATTTATTCTGCGCAACAATCGGTGAAACCAGCAGAATAAATGCAATGACCAAAAATGTTCTCATACTCAAACCTAACTAAAAAAGATAAAATATTATCAATTCACGAGATTGTAATCCCGCTAAGGTTTTAACGGCAACACGTTTTTTCGATTGATTATTCCTGAAAAGTTTAAAGACCATATAACCTTCCGGATCAGCCGGGCTACATGGCACCATGTTTTGATTCCGTAACTCCAGATTATGGAGGAAAAGAAACGAAACAAGAAAAGACGTATCTGGCGTATCTCGATCATACTGATAGTATTGCTCGTTGCCGTGCGGTTAGCGCTGCCCTACGTCGTCCTGAAATATGCTAACAAGACGCTTTCGGAAATGCCAGGCTACCGGGGTCACGTGAATGACATTGATATTGCCATCTTAAGAGGGGCTTACAAGATTGACAGCATCTATCTTAATAAGTATGATTCGGCTACGGGTCGGCAAACACCATTTTTCGGTTCGAGATCTATTGACTTGTCCGTTGAATGGAGGTCTCTCCTTAAGGGAGAGCTAGTTGGTGAGCTCCTATTTATGGAGCCTACCCTAAGGTTCACGGCAGAGAAGGTCGAACCTGACAAGATCAAAAAGGACTCGAGTAGTTTCAAAGATCTTCTTGAGGACTTCATGCCGTTGAAGGTGAATCGGTTTGAAGTGGTGAATGGAAACGTACAGTATATTGACGAAGGGTCAACCCCCAGGGTAGACGTCACGATGAAGAATACAAACATTACGGCGTTGAACCTGCGAAATGCGTATGATTCTACGGCAAGTGTTCTCCCTGCATCGATTACCGCAAACGCTGAGGTGTACGATGGCACCCTCGACTTTCATATGAAATTGAATCCTTTGGCGGAGACTCCGACATTCGATCTGAACGCCGAACTAAAGAACACGAACCTTGTTAAGCTTAACGATTTTTTCCAGGCATATGCAAAGGTTGATGTGAACAGAGGAACACTGGGAGTGTATACGGAGGTAGCTGCAAAGGAGGGACAGTTTACGGGTTATGTGAAACCATTGTTGAAAGACCTTGACATTCTTGGAAAGGAAGATCGCGATGACAATGTTTTCAAAAAGCTTTGGGAGGGGTTTATCGGAGCTACCGGACAGATATTCGAAAACATGAAGGAAGACCAGGTCGCGACGAAAATTCCTTTCAAAGGGAAGGTCGAAGATCCAAAAGCCAATATCTGGTATACGATCTCATCTGTATTACAGAACGCGTTTATTCGGGCGATTCAGCCATCTATAGACAACGAGATTAACATTGCCACGGTGGAAGCGGAAGACAAAAAGAAGAAGCCATTCCTGGAACGCGTGTTTGGGAAAGACGATGACAAGAAGGACGACAAAAAGGATGATAAGAAGGACGATAAGGAGGATAAGAGAAAGAACGAAAAGAAAGGGTAGCTATTGGCCAGGTTGCTCTCTTAAAGTTTTGGATTGATCGGTCTCGATTGCCGCCGGACTAACATCTATTTACCTTCCGGAAGTCTTGTCTTACGACGTATGTTTTCGGAGAGGGCTTCATTAAAAAAAAGAAATCAATTTCATAGGTTTGGAGTTGTTAACTGGAACTCCTACCCAATGAAACAAATAACACTCGCTATTGCAGCTATTGCTGTGATGATCTACCTGGGATACGACGGAATGTCAAATCAATCCTCCAGCGGTCCCTTCTTCATGTTTATCGGAATCTGTACAGCGATAGGTCTTACTCTCGACATTACGAATCTCATTCGTCAATGGATTCGCAAGAGCAACCTTCGTAAGTTAGGCATCGGAAAATAATCCGGTCCGCAGAGAAGTGCGTGTGTAAAGCCTATTACTGTGGAGTTCCCGCATGTAATTTTTTTCCTGATTCTTCACGCGTGAGATTGATTACCACCCGGCAATAATGTGCTGTCGCGGTCAGAGTAAAAAGATATGTAATGAAAAAAGCCGCCCAAATGAGCGGCTTTTTTCATTGTAGTATCTACTGTTCTTTATTGAATATTGATGTGATAGACATCATTCGTATTTCTCTGAATGTTGGAGATGTGAAACCCACCTGATGTTGGTACCTCTTCGATGAGATCGAATTGTGAGCAGGACCTCGGTAATGATGAGAAGATCAACAGGAAGTTGTAGGTGATCCCATCGGGAACCATTGTCCACATAGGAGCGATAGACACATTCTCCGCGTGTACAAGGCGTGAGCGTGTCCCTGAATTTTGGTCGACAAGGAACGTGGTTTTCCAAATCCTTATCAGCATATCTTTTGCGTCATTGTCGAGATAACAATGCACATAGACATACGAGTCTTCCAGTATTTCTGCTTCTATAGAAGCAAGTACCTGGACATCGATCACTGGTTTGATTTTAACAGGAAGTTCCGGAAGCAGGGCTGCCCGGGGGTTCTCAAAAGGTGTGGTCATGTGGTTTAAGAATGTTGAACAAATTTCGATTGTAGAAAATACTTCTGCAAATAGCCGACTGCCATATTTGACGATTCTCGTGATCTTATTCTTACGAGACTCATTTTTAGAAATTCTTTCTTAAAAACGATTGTGGTCTGGTGGAACCGGGAATGGATACGAATGCGTTTATTGCGTCGTGCTACCTGTCGTGATACATACCCGGAAAAGAATCTTCAGACATTACACCGGATTTTCTTTCTTTATTTTCATTTGGATAAGCCGGCTGGAAAGTAACCAGGCCAGGCTCATACGGCATGAAACGATCCACTTCTATCAACAGCTGGAACTGCTGTTCATTTTCCACTGGATGCTCTACGGTTTTTTTTATCTCATTTCCCGCGTAAAAGGAAACAGACATTACATCAGCTACCGCTATAATCCGTTCGAACTCGAAGCCTACCTCAATGATTCCAACGAAAAATATCTTGAGGAAAGAAAGGCGTTTGCCTGGTGGAGACACCTTAAGAAATTTCGCGAATCTTTGACGAAAGATCTGTCCTCCACTATTCCAAAGACGGGCAGGTTGGATGGTGAGTGACAGGCATTGCTTTTTGAATCCTCAGGTAAAAACCTATTTTGGATACAATGGAAATTGTGGGGATCACCGCCGGTGTGTTTACATCGGTGTCGTTGCTTCCTCAACTCATAAAGCTTCTCAAAACTAAAAAAGCAGAAGATCTCAGTCTGTTTTACCTGGCAATGCTCCTCACCGGACTTGCATTATGGGTATGGTATGGCGTACTGAGAGACGATCCACCGATCATCTTTACCAACTCGTTTTCTCTATTGTTAAATGTTACGATCATCATCCTCGGTATCAAGTATAAAAGAAGGCAGCGAAGTGAATCATAGTCTATGGAAGGACCTTCGTTAGTTATACTGAAGGAAGAGTTGCGTCACCTGCGCGGCGTTAAGGTTACCGAAGCATCGGGTACCGCAGGAATAGATATGACTCGTATTACCGGAAAGACTATCAGATCTATTCGTTCGTTTGGGAAACATTTCCTGATTCAGTTTTCTTCCTTCACCATCAGGATCCATTTCCTGATGTTTGGAAGCTATCGGATAAATGATCGTCGGGACCGGCCGGAGCGTCTTCGAATACTAGCGGGAGAGGATGAAATCAATTTCTATTCATGCAGCGTCTCATTCCTTGAAGGAGATCTTAATGAGATTTACGATTGGAGTGCGGATGTTATGTCGACAAAATGGGACCCTGGTAAGGCCAGACGGAAACTGAAGAGAAGACCACAGATGAATGTTGGTGACGCATTGCTGGATCAATCTATTTTCGCGGGAGTTGGAAACATTATCAAGAATGAAGTGCTCTATCGGATCAGAGTGCACCCTGCAACGAATATCGGGTCGCTACCCGCTAAGATTCTTACAGAAATGATTTCCGATGCACGGCACTACAGCTTTGAATTCTATAGGTGGAAAAAAATCTTTCAACTCAGGAAGCACTGGCAAATCTACAAGAAGAAAAAGTGCAGACGTTGTGATCTGCCGGTTCAATTGAAACATACTGGCGCGACCCCAAGGCGTACTTTCTTCTGCGAAAGTTGCCAGGTACTGTACGAGAAGTGATGCTTACTCATGAGGTCGACGTGAAGGATTGAAGCGCCTAATAACTGTTAGCTAAATAAAGACGTTATCCTTACTTTTGAGTTTTAATTGTAGTTCGACTCATGAGTTCAGGAACCGTAACGAAGTCCGATCTTGCCGGACATAAGGCGCCGCAGTCATATACACCGAAGCATAAGATTCGCATTGTCACCGCTGCCAGTCTTTTTGATGGCCATGATGCTGCCATCAATATTATGCGGCGGATCATCCAGTCGACGGGATGTGAAGTGATACATCTTGGTCATGATCGTAGCGTGGAAGAGGTTGTGAACACCGCTATCCAGGAAGACGCACAAGCAATTGCAATGACGAGTTATCAGGGAGGACATAATGAATACTTCCGCTACATGTATGATCTGCTGAAAGAGAAAGGTGCAGAGCATATCAAAATATTTGGTGGAGGCGGAGGCGTAATCCTTCCTGACGAGATTCGGGACCTCATGGATTACGGCATCACGCGGATCTACTCTCCCGATGATGGCCGTGCGATGGGGCTGCAGGGAATGATCAATGACCTGGTGAGTCAGTGTGACTATCCCACCGGGGATTCCATAACGGATGAGCTAGAGCACATTGAAAAGAAAAACCCTCTGGCTATTGGACGCCTTATCTCCGCCGCGGAAAACTTCCCGGAGAAAAGTGTGGCGCTCTTCGATCAGGTGCGGGTGCTTGCAGAGAAGTCAACGGCCCCGGTACTGGGAATCACAGGAACAGGGGGAGCCGGTAAATCATCGATGGTTGACGAGCTTGTGAGAAGGTTCCTCCTGGACTTCAAAGACAAAACCATTGGAATCATCTCGGTTGATCCCAGTAAAAGAAAAACTGGCGGAGCACTTCTGGGTGATCGGATCCGAATGAATGCGATAAACAATCCTCGAGTATACATGCGATCGCTGGCGACACGGCAAAGCAATCTCGCCTTATCCGCATTCGTAAAAGAAGCACTTCTTGTTCTGAAGGCCGCGCAGTATGACCTCATCATTCTGGAAACTTCTGGAATCGGACAGAGTGATACTGAGATCCTCGATCACAGCAATGTTTCATTATATGTGATGACCCCAGAGTACGGTGCAGCGACACAACTTGAGAAGATCGACATGCTCGACTTCGCTGACATCATTGCGCTAAACAAATTCGACAAACGTGGTGCCCTGGATGCGCTTCGTGATGTAAAAAAGCAATATCAACGTAACCATCAACTCTGGAATACTAATGTTGATGAGATGCCTGTGTTCGGCACGATAGCATCCCAGTTTAACGATCCTGGAACAAATCAGCTTTATCTTAAACTCATAGATACCCTTCGCTCAAAGGGAGGAGCAAACTTCTATTCTTCCTTCGGGGCATCGAACGAAATCTCAGAGAAGATTTTTGTCATTCCCGCCAACCGCACCAGGTATCTAAGTGAAATTTCTGAGAACAACAGGAAGTACGACACATGGGTAAGTGAACAAAGCGGCAGGGCACAGGAGCTTTACGCGCTTGAGAAGACTTTGCAAAGAATCAGATCGGGTTCTTCATCGGAGAAAGCACATGCTATAAAGGTGCTTGAAGAAGAAATCGGAAACATCAAATTACATCTCGACCCGCGGTTGCTGCGTGTTGTTGAAGAGTGGCCTGCGAAGGTAAAGTCATACAAAGAGCCATTATTCAAATTCAAAGTTCGCGATAAGGAAATTGGTATCAAGACGCATTCCGAATCACTCTCTCATCTTCAGATCCCAAAAGTGGCATTTCCTTCCTATGAAGGATGGGGCGATATCCTGAAATGGTCTTTGCAGGAAAATGTTCCCGGAGAGTTTCCTTACACCGCCGGAATTTATCCATTCAAGCGGGAGAATGAGGATCCGACCCGAATGTTCGCTGGCGAAGGAGGTCCGGAGAGAACGAATAGAAGATTCCATTACGTTAGTCTTGCCATGCCGGCGAAGCGTCTCTCCACAGCCTTCGACTCGGTAACTCTTTATGGAAATGATCCTGATTACCGTCCGGACATCTATGGTAAGATTGGAAATTCAGGTGTCAGCATTTGTTGTCTGGATGATGCTAAAAAACTTTACAGTGGGTTCGATCTTGCTGACCCGCGTACGTCAGTATCGATGACGATTAATGGTCCTGCACCAATGTTGCTGGGCTATTTCATGAACGCGGCGATTGACCAACAATGTGAAAAATACATAAAGGAGAATGGGCTAGTCGATCAGGTTCGTGAGAAGATTGAGAAGCTTTATTCTTCCAGGAATCTCCTGCGTCCATCCTATCAGGGAAATCTCCCTGAAGGAAACGACGGACTTGGACTGATGCTTCTGGGTGTCACCGGCGATCAGGTTCTACCCCTCGAAAAGTATGAGGAAATCAAAGCGTATACACTTTCCCAGGTGAGGGGCACTGTGCAAGCCGACATATTGAAAGAGGATCAGGCGCAGAACACATGCATCTTCTCAACGGAGTTCGCGCTTAGATTGATGGGAGATGTACAGCAATATTTCATCGATCAGAACGTCCGGAATTTTTATTCCGTTTCCATCTCAGGGTATCACATTGCAGAGGCAGGTGCAAATCCTATTACGCAGCTTGCCTTCACGCTGGCGAATGGATTCACGTACGTTGAGTATTACCTGAGTCGTGGAATGCACATTGATCAGTTTGCTCCAAACCTTTCGTTCTTCTTTAGTAATGGCATCGATCCGGAGTACGCCGTTATTGGACGCGTAGCCAGAAGGATATGGGCCAAGGCAATGAAAAACAAGTATGGTGCAAATGCACGTAGTCAGATGTTGAAGTATCATATCCAGACTTCAGGGCGATCACTTCACGCGCAGGAGATCGACTTCAATGACATCCGTACGACATTGCAGGCATTGTATGCGATTTACGACAACTGCAACTCACTTCATACCAACGCATATGATGAGGCGATCACTACACCCACGGAGGAATCGGTGCGACGTGCGATGGCGATTCAGCTCATCATCAATAAAGAGTTAGGGCTAGCGAAGAATGAAAATCCATTACAAGGTTCTTTCATCATTGAAGAGTTGACGAACCTCGTGGAAGAAGCGGTACTGATTGAATTCGATCGTATCACTGAACGCGGCGGGGTACTCGGTGCCATGGAGACCATGTACCAGCGCGGAAAGATCCAGGAAGAGAGTCTCTATTATGAAACGCTGAAACATACAGGAGAATTTCCAATCATAGGAGTGAATACATTCCTAAGCTCAAAGGGATCTCCTACGATCATCCCTCGGGAAGTAATCAGAGCCACCATTGAGGAGAAAGAATACCAGATCGAAATGCTCAGTTCCCTACATAAGTTTCAAGGGGAGAATGCGGCGAAGGCATTGCAAAAGGTTCAGGATGCTGCAATCCGTAACCAGAACATCTTCACTGAACTGATGGAGGCTTGCAAGGTTTGTTCCCTTGGGGAGATTACTAAATCTCTGTTTGAGGTAGGAGGACAATATCGGAGAAACATGTAAGAGCAGTATTGAACGCGTAGTCCGCTGCCGGTATAAATGCATAAAAAAGGATCACCTGAACAAGTGGTCCTTTTTATGTGTTATCATTGGCAGACTATGACTTACCGAAACGCTTCCGTTCGTTCTCAGTAAGATAGATCTTTCTGAGGCGGATGGATTTCGGAGTTACCTCTACGTATTCATCAGATTGAATATATTCCAGCGCTTCCTCCAGTGAGAACTTGATCGGAGGAGCAATTCTCATTTTTTCATCCGCGCCTGAAGCGCGCATGTTGGTAAGCTTCTTTGTCTTTGTCACGTTGATCACGAGGTCACCGCTGCGGCTGTGCTCGCCGATAACCTGTCCTTCGTAAACCGGTTCTCCCGCATCGATGAAGAATTTACCGCGGTCCTGAAGGTTGTGCAAGCTGTAAGCGATGGCTTCGCCTTGCTCCATCACGATAAGAGAACCGTTGATCCTTCCGGGGATTTCTCCGCGATAAGGTTGGTATTCCTTATAACGGTGGGTAACAATCGCTTCACCTGCAGTAACGTTAAGCAGGTAATTCCGAAGACCGATAATACCGCGTGACGGAATAAGGAACTTAAGGATCATACGATCTCCCTTCGGTTCCATATTCAGCATCTCCCCTTTCCGTTGGGAAACAGTTTCAATTGCTTTTCCTGCATCGGTTTCAGGAAGGTCGATAGTAAGTTCTTCGACAGGTTCATTCTTCACTCCGTCAATTTCCTTGAAGATTACCTGAGGCTGTCCAATTTGAAGTTCATATCCTTCTCTGCGCATTGTTTCGATAAGCACAGACAAGTGAAGTACACCACGGCCGAACACCATAAAGGAGTCGGCAGATCCGGTGTCACCAACTCTCAACGCGAGGTTCTTTTCGAGCTCCTTATCAAGCCGTTCTTTGATGTGACGTGAAGTAACGAACTTACCTTCTTTACCATAAAACGGTGAGTTGTTGATGGTAAACAGCATGCTCATTGTAGGTTCGTCGATGGCGATGGACTTCATCGCTTCCGGATTTTCGGGATCGGTAACCGTATCCCCAATTTCAAAACCTTCCAGTCCGACAAGTGCGCAGATCTCTCCTGCTTTCACTTCTTCTACTTTCAGTTTTTCGAAACCTTCGAAAACGTATAGATCTTTAATACGTGATTTTGTAATGCCTTTACCATCGCGTTTTACAAGCGAGATTTGCTGGCCACTCTTCACAGTACCGCGATGGACACGTCCGATCGCAACGCGACCGATATACGACGAATACTCAAGAGAGGTGATCAACATCTGCGTAGTGCCTTCCGCTACATGTGGCGCAGGGATGTGTTCGATGATACCTTCAAGAAGCGGCGTGATGCTATCGGTGGGTGTTTTCCAGTCATCGCTCATCCAGCCCTGCTTTGCCGACCCATAAAATGCGGGAAAGTTCAGCTGTTCTTCAGTTGCATCAAGCTGGAACATAAGATCGAACACCTGCTCATGCACCTCGTCGGGTGTACAGTTTTTCTTATCGACCTTATTAATTACCACGATTGGTTTCAGGCCAAGCTGTAGGGCTTTTTGCAGAACAAAGCGTGTTTGTGGCATTGGGCCTTCAAAAGCGTCCACCAGCAGCAGACATCCGTCGGCCATATTCAAAACGCGTTCTACTTCGCCACCAAAGTCACTGTGGCCTGGAGTATCAATGACATTGATCTTGTAATCTTTATAACGTACTGAGACGTTCTTAGCCAGGATCGTAATGCCGCGCTCACGCTCCAGATCGTTGCTGTCCATGATGAGCTCGCCAGGGGTCTCATGATCCTTAAATAGTTTACCGGCCATGAGCAGCTTGTCGACAAGCGTCGTCTTTCCGTGGTCAACGTGTGCGATAATCGCAATG
Source organism: Bacteroidota bacterium (assembly GCA_023431285.1). Classification (GTDB taxonomy): domain Bacteria; phylum Bacteroidota; class Bacteroidia; order Cytophagales; family Cyclobacteriaceae; genus Ohtaekwangia. The sequence goes on along the minus strand of JAEYXN010000122.1, from coordinate 20,177 downwards.
TTCCTGATCTTGTTAACGTCCATAAATTCCTCGAAATCCTCTTTTTTTGAAATTGAGGCGCAAAGATAGACTTTCTTGAAGGAAATATTGTAGGGTGGGTTAAAATTTCGGACTACTCTGCTATCTATCGAGTCTAAAACGGGTGAATTGACTTAAATAAGCCACTTTATCAGGCGCATCATGTCGATCATTCCTTCTGATCATTGGATCGGAATCTCAAGAAGGTGCCCATTGGAAGATCCTTATGTTCGCTTGTTGACTTAAGGAAGAATTCACCATAGTCGGGATTTACATTCGGAAAATGGCTCTTGACAACATTATGGCCGACCACAGGAGACAGCCCTACAGCATACATACTGAGAATGAAAAAGCGATCTCTGTCGTCCAGCAATTTGCTGCTCATCTCCACCAGTTCGTTTAGTTGCTCCTGCAAAGTCCACTTCTCCCCTTCCGGTCCGCGACCATAAGGCGGAGGATCCATGATGATGCCATTATAACGATTTCCACGTTTTGCTTCCCGCCTCACAAACTTGAAAGCATCTTCATAGACCCATCGGATATCGGACAAGCTGTTCAACTGCATATTCTGACTTGCCCAATTGATTCCGGGCCGGGATGCATCACAATGAACGACCTCTGCGCCGGTAGAGCGCGCCACTACGGAAGCCGCTCCCGTGTACGCAAAAAGATTCAGCACACGGTGCCTCTCTCCTCCCCAAGTGGTCAGCGTGTCATAGATAAAATTCCAATTGTTGCCCTGCTCAGGAAAAATTCCCACGTGCCCAAAACTTGTCAATGCAAGTCTGAGTGTAATGGATAGATCTTTATAACGATATGCGACGTTCCAGCTATCCGGCATAGACGGACCTTTCGACCAACCTCCTTTCACATCATCAGAGAAGCGGAACTTATCCTTCTGTTCACGGGCGAACCTGGCATGCGCAGCATTCTTCCAGTCCTGGTCGGACAATGATTTTTTCCAGATTGCCTGTGGCTCGGGTCTGATTAACACATATTTTCCAAACCGCTCAAGCTTCTCAAAGTCGCCGCAGTCGATCAGCTCATAATCTTTCCATGAAGACGGATGATATTGTTTGAGGCTCAATGGTTGATGTTTAATGGGCTTCAAGTTTACAGCTATTCCTTCAAAGTTGGAACTTTGCGGAGGTAACTTTAACATTACATATGCATCCGTTGATAACCAGTCCGCAAAACCCAAAGATCAAAAATATTGTGGCGCTTGAAAAGGCCCGCGAACGCCGCGAACAAAATGTCTTTGTGGTAGAGGGTCTTAAAGAAACCGGACTGGCTATCAGCGCGGGTTACAATTGTGAGAGTGTTTTCTTCTGTCCTGACATTGCATCGGATGAAGAACTCCGAATGCTTGGAGTAAACGAAAGGGCGATGATTCCGGTGGCAAAGCATGTATTCGAAAAGATTGCCTATCGCGAATCCACGGGAGGAGTACTCGCTGTAGCTACTCAGAAAAAACATTCATTGAATGCAATTCAGCTTTCCGGCAATCCGTTAATACTTGTGATTGAAAGTGTGGAAAAGCCGGGGAACCTTGGCGCGTTATTGCGGACTGCGGATGCAGCAAAAGTTGATGCAGTGATCATTTGTGATCCCGCTACCGACTTTTACAACCCAAACGTTATCCGCTCAAGTGTTGGATGTGTGTTTACAAACCAGGTTGCATCCGCTACCACCGAAGAGGCGATTGCGTGGCTGAAAGAAAACGGCGTAAATATTTATTGCACATATCTGCAAGCATCAAAGCCATACCATATGGTTGATTACACGAAGCCATCTGCAATCGTTATGGGAACGGAAGCCACAGGCCTTTCCGAAACGTGGGTGGCAGCCTCTGACGCGAATGTCATCATTCCTATGCAAGGGAAAATTGATTCCATGAATGTTTCTACTGCGGCTGCCGTCGTAATTTTTGAAGCCAAACGCCAGCGAAATTTCTCGTAATTCTTCGAATTGGCTGAAATTCTTTCCTCGGATTAGTTTGTTAAAAAATTAAAATTAACTTGAGAATTATAGTCATCCTTAATGGAAAGACTTCCATTCACACCTCTATCGACTGAAAACAACCCATCCTCAAGGGATCATGGCATGAAGCTCGCTGAAGCTATCATCCGCTCTACCGATCTGGCTGTGATCACCACAGATCTGAAAGGAACAATTACGAGTTTTAATACGGCAGCTGAGAACATGACGGGTTTCCATGCCAGCGAAGTAGTTGGTATAAGTTCCCTGATGGTTCTGTTCTACAAGAGTGATATTGAGAAGAAGTTTCCTTCGGCAAAAGATGAGGGAGAAATTTTTGAATTACTTACTGCAAAAGTCCGTCAGACAGCAAGGTCTCAACGCGAAGAGTGGATCTTCGCCCATCGGACCGGCAGAACTTTTCCTGTAGCCGTCTCCGTCTCGCCGCTGAGGATAGGGGACGGGATCACCGGATTCACCATGTGGTCCAACGATGTGTCCGATCAGCTTAATTATCAAAAGCAGATAGAAGAATCGGAGACGCAGTTGAAATCGTTGGTGTCGTCAATTGATGATATCGTTTTCGAACTGGATCTTGAAGGACGTTTCAATTACATCTGGGTGAAGTCCGACGACTTCCTGTTCCTGCCACGCGAGAAGATTTACGGTCGTACCGTAGAGGATATGCTCGGGCACGAGTTTGCAAGACCGTTTCAGGCAGCTTTTAATAGTGTCGTTCAGACCGGGACGCCAACAAGCTATGAATACAAATCGCCTCTGCCCGGCGATGAGCGTTGGTTCGCGGCCAAGTTTGCAACGATCTTTGATCGTGGGGTGAAGACAGATCGGATCAGCGTCTGCATTCAGAATATTACCGACCGGAAAAAGATGGAGCTATCGATACGGGAATCGGAAGAAAAATTCCGATTGCTTGCGCATAACATTCCGGGGGCGGTTTATCTGATGAAGAACGACCCGGAGCATACCATTGCATATATTAACGCCGGGATCTGGAATCTTACTGGATATGCCGCTTCTGAATTTCTTTCTGCACAACGTAAACTCTATGCGCTGATTCACGAGGACGACCGCACCTACGTCAGCAATATACGGTCGCGTGCAGTGGAGGAAAGAACCGGATATCAACTTGAATACCGCCTCCTCCACCAATCAGGAGATTACCGCTGGGTTTCCGATACAGGCGTAGGACTTTACACTGGTGATCAGCTTGATTATTTTGAAGGATGCATCACCGACATCACGCCTCGCAAGCAATCGGAAGAAGAGCTTAGAAGGATGGCGGATGAAAACTCCCGTATCTTCAATAATTCATTAACCCTTGGAGCCCTCGTTTCATTCGATGGATACTTTAGAAAACTTAATCCGGCGTGGGAAAAGACTCTCGGATGGACGCGCGAGGAACTGACGAGTCGTCCATTCAAATCCTTCATTCACCCTGATGATCAGGCAAAGACACAGGAAATGTTCGACGTACTCACAGGCGGAGAAACCATCCACACATTTGAAAACCGATATCGCTGCAAGGATGGGTCATTCCGGTGGTTGCTTTGGTCATCTTCACCGGACATTGCACGAAGACTGATTTATGCCTCGGCGATTGATATCACCAGCCGGAAAAAATCGGAAGACGAGCTTCTGCTTTCGAAACGAAATCTTGAAGCGGCAGCTTATGAGCTGGAAGAGCAGAACCGGCAACTTGACGAGTTCGCCCATATTATATCGCACAACCTGCGGGCTCCCGTAAACAATATTCGCGCGTTGCTGAATTTCATTAACGACACAAGTACGATCAGTGACTATCAACTCATCTTCGAGAAGATCAAAAACGTGACGTTCAATATCAGCGAGACAATGAATGAGCTGCTGGAGACCATACGCATCCGGAAGAACACAGAGATTGAACGCGTTGAAATAAGGTTTAAGGACATCCTCGACAAAGTAATCCAGTCGCTGGAGGGTGAGTTGATCGAATCGGGTGCAACCATCACTTACAATTTTAACAACGCGCCGAAGATTTATTATTCAAAACCATACCTGGAAAGCATTCTGCAAAACCTTTTAAGCAACGCTATCAAGTATCGCTCGCAGTCGCGGATACCTGAAATCTTTGTCTCTACCGATATCATTCAGAGTGGAATTGAGATGCGGGTGCAGGACAACGGACTGGGTATTGATCTTCAACAATACGGGCATAAGCTCTTTGGTCTTCACAAAACGTTCCACGAGAACAAAGAGGCGCGCGGTGTAGGGTTATTTCTTACGAAAACGCAGATCGAAACTCTTGGTGGAACCATTTCCGCGGAGAGTGAGGTCGAAAAAGGCACGACGTTTATCATCCAATTCTAGATTTAGTTAACCGGCCCAACCTTCCCTATCAAGGCTACGGTATTGTATCGCTTCTGCTAGATGTTCCGTTTTAATTTCATCAGATCCTGCGAGGTCAGCTACCGTTCTGGAGACTTTCAGAATTCGATCATAAGCTCTTGCCGAAAGACCGAGACGTTCCATGGCAGTTTTGAGAAGGCTTCGTCCGGCTTCATTGATGACGCATACATCCTTTACCATATTCGACGGCATCATCGCATTGCAATAAATTCCTTCCTGAGATTCAAATCGTTTTGCCTGAATTAAACGGGCCGTTACAACACGTTCGCGTATCTCGTTGCTGGTTTCAGTTTTTCGATTAGCAATCATCTCATCAAAAGCTACTGGTACGACTTCAACATGGAGGTCGATCCGGTCCAGCAAAGGCCCGCTGATCCGACTGAGATATCGCTGGACCACCTGGGCGCCGCAAACGCATTCTTTCTCAGGATGATTGTAATATCCGCAGGGACAAGGGTTCATACTAGCCACAAGCATGAAGTTCGCGGGAAATTCGATAGAGACCTTAGCCCGCGAAATCGTCACTCTTCTTTCTTCCATTGGCTGGCGCATCACTTCCAGAACGGTCCGCTTGAATTCTGGTAACTCATCCAGAAACAAGACGCCGTTATTGGCCATTGATATCTCTCCCGGCTGGGGATTACCTCCCCCGCCAACGAGCGCGACATCAGAAATTGTGTGATGAGGACTACGGAATGGGCGTGTAGTCATGAGCGTTGCGTTCTTTCCAAGTCGCCCCGCCACCGAATGGATCTTTGTTGTTTCCAACGCTTCATTTAATGTGAGGGGCGGCAGAATAGTGGGAAGCCTCTTCGCCAGCATCGTCTTTCCTGCACCTGGTGGTCCGATCATGATAACGTTGTGGCCACCTGCCGCTGCAATTTCCATCGCTCGTTTTATATTCTCCTGTCCCTGTACGTCTCGGAAGTCCGTATCATAATGATTCATCTTCGTGGCAAAGACTTCCTTGCTATCGATCTTGAGCGGTTGGATCTTCATATTCCCTTCCAGAAAATCAACTGCCTCTTTCAGAGTTCCGACGGGGTAGATATTCAAACCGGTCACGATCGCTGCCTCCTTCGCATTGTCCGCGGGAAGCAGAAATCCCTTATACTTTTCGCGGCTTGCAAGAATGGCAATGGGCAATACTCCTTTAATCGGACGCAAGGTTCCGTCGAGGGCGAGTTCACCCATGATCAAGTATTCTTCGAGATCGTCGGCGTTGATCTGTTCCGATGCGCGTAGCACACAGAGTGCGATTGGAAGATCATACGCTGCGCCTTCCTTGCGGATATCCGCGGGAGCGAGGTTGACCACGGTTTTCTTTCGTGGCATGAAGTACTCCATGGTTTTAAGGGCGGACTCCACGCGATGCTGACTCTCTTTGACAGCGCCATCAGGTAAGCCGCTCATGAAGAACTTTGTTCCCTGATCAACGCTTACTTCAATCATGATAGTCCTCGCATCGACGCCATGGACGGCGCCACCGAAGGTCTTCGCGACCATAACACATAACGGGTTTGATGAAAAGTAGAAGTAACCTGCTAAAGGTAGAAATAAGAACTATGCAATTGCGATTGAAAGCATCCCGCAAAGCATAAAGTCTGGAAAACCGGATTCTTTCGCGGGAATAAGACTAATGAGGAAGTTGTGAGCCGCCTTTCCTGGCTTCTTCCTGCAGATCGAAGAGCTTCGCTTTCAGAGCAGTCATTTCCGATTCATGCTGAAGTCTTTCGCGGTCATGCGTTTTCTCGCCACGCATCAGCCAGACAAAGTCCACAACGAGCAGGATCAGCCCGATAAGAGAACCCCACTTCAACCATCCGATCCACTTCAGCATCGAAAACAGGAAGTTGATGTTGTCCTTCTGGCTGTCGATATAAAGCGTGAAAATGAAAATGAAGAGGTGGAATGCGGCAAAGATTGCGTAAAAGATGATACGATTCTTTTTCATGGATTGGACTGTGGTTCACTAAGGTAATTGAAATTTCATACGAATTACAATTCCAAAGGGCTGATTTTAGTACATCAAGCACCCGGAGGCAGGGCCGGCATTCTATGCGCGCTGGATTTCAGTCAACTTTCGATACACACCGCCGCTCTGCAAAAGCTCCTGGTGACTGCCGCGTTCGACAATGGATCCATTTTGAATGACAACTATTTCATCCGCATGCTGGATGGTGCTCAGCCGATGGGCAATCACAATTGATGTTCTGTTCTTCATCAGGTTATTCAAAGCATCCTGTACCAGACGCTCAGACTCCGTATCCAGCGCAGACGTTGCTTCATCAAGAATCATGACTGGCGGATTCTTCAGAACTGCGCGGGCAATACTCAGGCGCTGTCGCTGTCCGCCGGAAAGCTTCGAACCTCGTTCTCCGATTGACGTCTGATATCCGTTCTCTGTCTGCATAATGAACTCGTGCGCATTGGCAACCTTCGCCGCGTGGATCACGTCTTCCTCGTTTACATTCTGCATACCGAATGCAATGTTGTTGAAAATAGTATCGTTGAACAGAATCGACTCTTGTGTAACCACACCCATTTGACTTCTCAAAGATTCCAGTTCATAATCAGTCAATGGAATGCCGTCAAGGAGTACTTCTCCCGAAGCTGGATCATAGAAGCGAGGAATAAGATCTGCCAGCGTTGACTTCCCACCTCCGGATGGACCAACCAGTGCAATGGTTTTTCCTTTCCTGATCTTGAGATTGATATCCCTGAGGACGTGTTCCTTATCATACGCAAATGACACGTTCCGGAATTCAATCTCTTCTTTGAACTCGTTCAGCTTGATTGCATTCGGTTTGCTTCTCACAGCGGGTACGAGATCAGTGATGACAAATATCCGTTTCGCGGCTTCGGTACCTTTCTGTAACGATGTAATCCCATTGGAGAAGTTCTTCGCAGGCTGAATCATGGACGCATAGAAAGTAAGGAACGTCATGAACTTGGCCGGATTAAGTCCGCCGGTTCCTGTCATTGCCATCTGACCACCGTAATAAAGAATGAAAGCCACGATCACGACACCGAGGAATTCCGACATAGGCGAAGCAAGTTCATTCTTTCTGCTGATCGAAAGGTTGACGCGCTTGTGATAGCTGGTCTCTTGATCCATGCGACCAATGATAAAGTTGCGCGCATTAAAAGCATTGATCACGCGCATACTGCTGAAAGTCTCGTCGAGAATATTCACAATTCTGCCCATCGACTCCTGACTTTGCACAGCCTTCTTCCTCAAACGTCTGATGATGCTGGAAATGACTCCACCGGTGATCGGAAGAACGATCAGTGTGATCAACGCCAGCTCGACGGAAATGGTGAACAAGGCTATGATGAAAGCAATCAACGTGATCGGTTCCTTAAAGGCTTTCAGTCCATTCACAACGGCTCCCTCAACTTCCGACATATCATTTGTAAATCTGGATACAAGATCTCCTTTCCTTTGGTCGTTGAAGTATCCGATATGCATCGCGGATACACTACGAAAAACCTGCATGCGAAGACTTTTCACCACATCAACTTTGATTCTCGAAGCGGTCATTCGTTCCATATAACGAAACATGTTTGAAAGAAACACCAGGCCTACTACGATGATACAGATGTAGAGCAGCGTCGTCACTCTGCCATACTTTATCACAAGTTGGGTGAACTCATATTGAAAGGCACCTTTAAGGTATTCCAACGTCCAGGCTGTCTCCGGTTTCACGGTCGTCATTTCCTTTTGATCAAACAATACTTCAAGCATTGGCTGAATCATTCCAAGGTAACCGGTATTGAAGAGAACGCTAAGGATCGCAAACAGAAAAAAGAAGAACAATTCCTTTCGGATTTTGTGCGAGTAACTCAGTATTCGAAAATAAGTCTTCATCAGAATTCGTAAAGTCTTTGGGGGATATTCCACCGCACTGCGAGAGAGCCGACGCTAGTGTTATTGTTATATGCAGCAAGGGGGCTCTCACTTTTTCTTACAACCAGTGTTCCATCCACAAATAGGTTGTGCTTAAACATCCATGAAGCAGTGAAAGATCCAAACAGGATATTCGTTGTGTTTCCCTGAGCTATGGTGTTGCCAAACTGCTGACGTTGGAACGTATTAACAAGGCGAATATTACCACCCCAGTTCTCACCCGCTGCGTCAACGCCTCTTTTGATAAGGTTAAGCTTCCCTGTTATGTTTAATCTTCCGAAAGGTTGATATCTTAATATTCCCACAAGCTCCTGGAAATTCGCTCCCAGCGGGTGGCCTATGGGTTGGCGATAGTTGGTGTAGTCTCCGTACTCGGAGCCGTGCGAGTATGTGTATGGTCTCACGATATTGATTTCGCCCTGAAGGTCAAGGTTGGGGACACCGAAAGCATCGACATACTTTCCTCCGAGTTGAACTCCGAATTTGTTGCCCCACCATCCGTCCTGGGCGCGGATGTGGCTGAGAACAAATTCATCCAACACAAACTGACCATAGAGTGAAAGCTTTCTTATTGCGTTCAGTTTAAAGTCAAGCCCGAGCAAAACATTGTCGCTACTTCCGTTTTGTTGTTCAATCGCTCTATAGAATATAATCGGATTCAGATAATCGAGTCTGAAATGATCGGTACCATCAGGATCATCCGGGCTAAAGATTACAGATTCAAAAACTCCAAGCGTGAGTTTTTTTCCAATGTTAATACTGAGATGATGGAGTGCATTATACTTTAAAGGATATCCCTGATCCATGGCGGTGAGTCCCGTGACATTGCCGCGTACATCGGCGATCATTTGGTTCACCTGAAAGAGATAGTTGATCTTCCAGACTTTCACATTGGTGCGAAGGAACCAGACCGGCGGCGCAAAATCAGAATACACGAGAGAACGATATCCGTTTCCGATGAAGAACTTGTCGTGGCCGAATTGCACATTGATATGCCTTGTCGCCTGAAATGTGATGTATCCTCTTGCATGAAGAAAATCGACACCCCTTGTGTCCTTGAATCCCTTCCAAAAACCTTCGTGCGGAATGGCAAGGCTGTCGCGGAATTCGGATGCGTACGATGGAAGTAAAGTCTGATTGTCGGCGAGGTAAGTATAGAAACCGACTTTTCTATCAACCATGCCGCGTACTTCCACGCCGCGCGTATTTATATAAACCGGATCGTCCAGGTCGGAATCCTTCCCCCCACCCAGGTGGAGCACCGGGTTGACATGGAGGTCAAACCATTTTTCCTGAACATGGAACAGGTCGGACTTCTTTTTATAAAAATGTTTGAGGATCGGCTTATTGCTGTCACTTGTTTCGGTTTCAGACCACTCCCAGCTGTCGTTGTTCAGATATTCATAATTAAATTGATCTGCTGCCGACTGGAAGAGTCCGGATTGGTGCAGAGAATCAATAAGATCGATAACATCCGCACGTCTCCAGGGACGAATTCCCGTGAAAAGTTGCGGCATAACTCTGCCCGACTTGATTTCATATCGATCCACCCAATGGTAATAATCCTCATTGACCGGAATGAATGTACTTTGCGCAAAAGCGGAAAAGGTGGAAAAGAAAAGTAAAAATGCGGTCCAGCGCTTCATTTTGAGGTGATTTGTCATACGAAACTGTCCAGGCCGGCTGTTCCGCCCCCTGAAGATCCTGGAGTAAAATCGCAAATAACGGAATCCGGGAGGGATAAATTACGATTTTGCATAAAGAATGGCCAGTGCGGGTTGGCAACATCAAAAAGACCTGGACTTTCATTCGGCAGGGCCTTGTATAAAACTCTCAAGTGCTTATCTTTGCAGTCCTTTTAGAAGAAAACAGGCTACAGATATGAAAAAAGGCATTCATCCGGAATACAAAGAGGTCGTTTTTTGGGATACTTCCAGCGATCACAAGTTCATTTCACGCTCCACTGTGCAGACGAAAGAAACCATTAAGTGGGAAGACGGAAAAGAATATCCGGTCATCAAGGTCGAGGTAAGCTCAGCATCCCATCCGTTCTACACGGGTAAAAAGATGTTCGTGGATACAGCAGGCCGCGTTGAGAAATTCAAAAACAAGTATCAGAAGAAATCTTAATTACTATTCTTCTGTGGAGAGAAAAAAAGTCCGGCAACGGACTTTTTTCTTTTTAAGGGTTTTTGACATTTATTTCCCTTGTGGCCGAGCACACGACGTGTGTTGTGCGTCCATTGTTGTATGGCAGCATTCCCCTTCTAATTTTGCCGTTCTTTAACCATTCCGATGAACCTCATACTCTTTGATGACCCGGCCCTGCGGCTGTCCCTGTTGCCATTTACTTTCACAAGGCCGGTAGCCGGGATCCGTGTGGGCATTTTGACAATCAGCGAGAAGTGGGAAAAATGGCTTCAGGTCAGTCCCAGCTACAAGACCGAGCCCTACCTGCAGGGAAAATTTCCATTGGTTCATAAAGAGGACAACTTACTTGTTAATGGCGCAGTCTGTCCTGATCAAAGGCTCGTGGACACAATCAAAGCTTTGCCTGCTGGATACTACCTCGTCCATGATCAACTGCTAGTCGCTGCACGCCGTCCAGATGGTGAAATGAGGGAGTCTAATATTGTGCAGCACGAGCATGCGATCACGGTTATTGACAAGCCGTGGCGCATATTCCGGGAGAACGCCGGTCAGATTCGTATTGATTTCGAGATACTTACCCGCGGGCGGAAGTCAGCAACAATTACCGACCCCTACACACGCACATACAACGAATCAAATATTTTTCTGGAAGAGGGTGTAGACCTGAAAGCCGCGGTGTTGAATGCTGAATCCGGCCCGATCTACCTCGGGAAGAATAGCGCAGTACAGGAAGGTGCCGTCGTTCGGGGAGCATTTGCCCTGGGTGAAGGATCAATGCTCAACATGGGCGCCAAGGTTCGCGGAGACACTACCATTGGACCGTTTTGCAAGGTTGGGGGCGAGATCAGCAACTCTGTAATCTTTGGTTATTCCAACAAAGCGCACGATGGTTTTATGGGCAATTCAGTGATGGGCGAGTGGTGCAACCTCGGAGCCGACACGAATACCTCCAACATGAAAAACACTTATGATGTCGTGAAGGTGTGGAATCATGGTCTCAGAAAATACGAAAAAACCGATCTCCAGTTTTGCGGTCTTCTTATGGGAGATCACGGAAAAAGCGGGATCAATACAATGTTCAATACCGGTACCGTTGTAGATGTGTGCTCCACGGTTTATGGACACGGCTATCCGCGCACTTATGTACCTTCATTTTCATGGGGAGGAGCCAGTGGATTTGAAGTGCATGATCTTGATAAAGCGCTTGCAACCGCTGAGCGCGTCATGTCACGAAGAAATATACCGATGACGTCTGATGACCGAGAGATTCTGAAACACATTTATGAGACGACGGCTTCCTCCAGAAGGTGGGCTTAAGTGTATTCAGGAGTCAAAATAAAGGTTTTCTTCTTTTGTTAATTCCCCTTTCTCGTCTACTTTGGGCGGTATGAACTTCGCGTCAATTCCGGGCCTTGAGGAAGTAAAAACCCTTTTAACAGAGGCAGTTCGTTCTAATCACGCAGCCCACGCGCAGCTGTTTGTCGGAGCAGATGGCGCCTTGAACCTTCCCCTGGCTTTGGCCTATGCGGGCTACCTCCATTGCCAGAACAGGTCCGACACAAATTCGTGCGGCACTTGTCCGGCCTGCTCAAAAAGCAGTAAGTTTATTCATCCTGATACTCATTTCGTTTTCCCATTGAGTAATGTTAAGGGCGATAAGGACGAAGAGCGCTTTAAAGCTGATATTCTGAAATCCTGGAGGTCGTTTCTTGCTGAGCAGCCATTTGGTATTCTTGATGACTGGGCAAATTATTATGGTGGCGAAGACAAACAGGCGCTGATTTCCAGGGAAGAGAGTCGGGAGATCATCAAATCGTTAAGTCTTAAGCCATTCGAAAGTCCGCATAAAGTGATGATCATCTGGCAGCCCGAGCTCATGCATCCTTCTGCCGCCAACGGAATATTAAAAATACTTGAGGAGCCGCCAGCGCATACGTATTTTATTTTGGTGACAAATGCGGCGGATAAATTATTGCCGACCATTATCTCTCGCACTCAGATTGTAACGGTCCCCCTATTGGAAGATGATGAAATCGAAAGATATCTGGTCTCAAAACACTCTGTCGAGAATGGAAAAGCCCGGAGGATCTCTCAGCTGGCAGATGGGAACCTCAACCTTGCTATAAAGTTACTTGAGAAAGAGGAAGACAACAATGCCCAGCAATTCACTGAGTGGATGAGAGCATGCTTCCGCAGAAATTATGGAACCCTAGTTTCAATAGCTGATCAATATCACGGGTGGGATAAGCTTAGCCAACGAAACATGATGAACTACAGCCTGAATATGCTCCGTGAAACCATGCTGCATCTTTCAGGAGCAAGTCAGATCCATAGAACGCGTGGCGATGAATTGAAATTTGTGCAGGATTTCAGCAAGGTCATGAGTATTGATAAGGTGGAAAAATCGTGCTCGCTGATCAATGAAGCGGCGTATCATCTTGAAAGAAACGGGAGCGCGAAAATGATTTTCCTGGATTTATCTCTGAAAATATCGAAGGCTTTGAATCCTTCGTAGCCCGACATTTAAATTTTTGCATTATGAACATCACTATCAAAATCGGAACGCGCGCAAGCAAGCTCGCAATGTGGCAGGCTGAACACGTGGCCGAGCTAATCCGTGCTTCGGGATGCCGCACTGAGATTTTTCCTATGGAGACGAAGGGTGATAAGATCCAGGATGTTACTATAGCAAAAATCGGAAGCAAGGGAGTCTTCACTGAAGAGATTGAAGAAAAACTCCTGGATGGTTCCTTTGACATTGCTGTTCATAGCGCAAAAGACATGGCGTCGGAGATACATGAAGACCTTGAGTTGGTGGCATTTACGGAACGTGAGCAGGTAAATGACGTGTTGCTGAGCTTCGATAAGTCGATAAGTCTTTCTACACGAAGTGACATCCGGATTGGCACATCCTCCACAAGGAGAGTAGCTTTCCTGAAACACTTTTATCCGCAGGCTGAAGCAGTGGCTGTCCGTGGAAACTTACAGACTCGTATTGCAAAGATGAAGGCTGGTGAATGCGATGCGCTCCTTCTTGCCTATGCTGGCGTGCACCGCATGGGTTATGACGAATTGATCGTCGAAAAATTCGAGACAAGTTATTTTGTTCCGGCTGTCGGTCAGGGCAGCATTGCTATTGAGTGTCATAAGAAATTAAGCTTTGACAAGAAGGAGATCATTGAACGATGGGTGAATCATCCTGCAACAGAGGACTGCGTTCGTGCTGAACGTGCTTTTCTCAAGACGCTCCATGGCGGTTGCAGTATTCCTGCTTTTGGATACGCGCACTATGAAGAAAATCTCATCACCCTGAAAGGTGGAATTATTTCGCTGGATGGCCAGCAAGTGGTAAAGGTCAAAAAATCCGGTATGCCCGATGATTTTCGGGAACTTGGGGAGGCTGTTGGCCATGAAGTGTTACGAACCGGCGGGAAAGAAATACTCCAAGGTATCCGTGAGCAAATCCCTGTAAAAAATTGACTTTTCGTAGAATTTCTATCTTTGCGCTCGAAACATATGCGCAATGATTAAGAAACTCTCCACCATCCTGATTGGATGTTTTCTCCTCGCGATATCCGGTTGTGGTCAGAATAAAGACCACGTTGTCACCATCAAAACAAAATATGGCGATATGGTCGCTATTCTTTATGATGAGACGCCAAAGCATAAAGCAAATTTTCTAAAGCTGGCGAAGGAGCATTACTTTGACAGTCTCCTGTTTCACAGGGTTATTAAGGATTTTATGATTCAGGGCGGCGATCCCGATTCGAAGAATGCAGCTCCCGGAATTCCTCTCGGACAGGGCGGACCGACATATACTATTGACGCAGAATTCGTCCCTAAATACTTCCACGAAAAAGGTGCACTGTCTGCGGCACGACTGCCTGATCCCCAAAATCCAGCCAAGGCATCCAGTGGAAGCCAGTTTTACATTGTGCAAGGTACAGTATTTCAGGAAGCAGATCTGCGTCTTGATCCAGTGAAGATCAACACAGCCATGCAGCAATTTTTTCAGAATCCTGAAAACAAACCTGCTTATGATTCGATCATGAACTTCTATCGCAACCAGGATATGAAGGGTTATCAGACTTATGTGATGAGTCTTAAGCCGCGGATCGAAAAAGAGACAGGGATCATAACAGATAAAGAAGTGGATCCCGCGCGATTGAAAGCTTATACCACCGTTGGAGGATCTCCTCACCTTGACGATCAGTACACCGTATTTGGTAAGGTGATCAAGGGCTTGGAAGTAATCGATAAAATTGCTGCCCAACCAGTTGGTGGGGGCGACAGGCCTGTGGAGGATATCCGGATGTCGGTAAGCGTGGAAGAGATGTCTCGAAAAAAAATCGAGAAAGAATTCGGCTATAAGTATCCGGAGGCGAAGAAGTAATCTATGAGAATTCTTGTCACTGGTTCGAACGGTCTTCTTGGACAGAAACTCACCAAACTGTTTTCAACAGAAAAGGAAGTATACCTTATTGCGACTGCTCGGAGAAAAAGTGTTTTGCCAATCACCAATGGAGAATTTCATTCGCTTGATGTCTGCGATCGTGACGCTGTTGTCAACCTTATCGAGCAGACTAGCCCTGACTTTGTCATACACACCGCTGCAATGACAAACGTCGACCAATGCGAAACGGACAGGGAAGGATGCTGGCGCGCAAACGTACATGCTGTATCGAACGTTATTGACGGATGCGAAAAGGTGAATGCGCATCTGATTCATGTGTCCACAGATTTTATCTTCGATGGTTCTCATGGCCCTTTAGATGAAACAGCAGCTCCCGGACCAGTGAATTATTACGGCGAAAGTAAACTTGCTGCGGAAGAGCTTGTGAGCAAGAGCCGCATTCAATGGGCAATCCTTCGCACGGTATTGGTGTATGGGATCACAAGAGACATGAGTCGTTCTAACATAGTCCTCTGGGTGAAGAATAGTCTTGAGCAGGGAAAATCCATTCAGGTAGTGAATGATCAGTTCCGCACACCAACATTGGCAGAGGATCTCGCGACGGGTTGTTATCTCGCGGCGAGAAGCAAAGCTACCGGTATCTATAACATATCCGGAAAAGATTTTCTTTCACCGTTTGATATCGCGATCCATACTGCGCGATTCTTCGATCTGGATGAATCCCTTATTAATAAGACAGACTCCACACAATTCCGACAGCCGGCGAAGCGTCCTCTGATTACGGGATTTATTATTGATAAAGCCAGGAAAGACCTGGGATACGAGCCCCATTCGTTCATCGATGGGATCAGAATAATATCGGAGCAGGTTGCCTCCCCTGATCTCGCTTAGCCCAGACGTTGCTTAAGCATCCTTTTTATTTCTCGCCAGCGCAAGGTAATACAGCGGAATTCCCAGAAGGGTGATCGCGATTCCGGGCCAGGTGTAATTTGGTTTGAATTTCACCAGCAGAAGGCAGAACGCGGTTCCCATAGCGAGGTAAATAATGGGAAGAAACGGGTATCCGAAAGCTTTGTAGGGACGGGGATGATCAGGGCGTTTCCTGCGTAGGACAAAAATGCCAATGATGGTAAGCATATAAAACGCAACCACTCCCAGGGAGATCATATCAAGAAGGTCACCGTATTTCCCGCTAACAGACCACAACGAAGCGAGTACACACTGAAACCACAAGGCACGCGCAGGAACGGAATTACGGTTAAGATGCCCGGCCTGCTGGAAGAATAATCCGTCTTTCGCCATAGTGTAATACACGCGTGCGCCGGCGAGGATCAACCCGTTGTTACAACCGAACGTAGCGATCATGATCATGATGGCTATGATATAGGTTCCCACGTCTCCGAAGATGGCGTTGGATGCCGCTACTCCCACTCTTGCTTTATCCGCGAAAGCGATTTCATTTAAGGGCAACACAGCCGTGTACATAATGTTTGCACTAACGTAAATCAACGTAACGATAAGTGTTCCGAGAAAGAGACTGAGGCCTATGTTCCTTTGAGGGTTCTTGATCTCGCCTGCAATGAAGGTCACATTATTCCATGCGTCGCTACTGAAGATAGATCCAACCATTGCCGAGGCGATGGCACCAACGGCAGCAATCGTGACATAGGGTTCGAAACCTGTTGGCGTGAGGCGTTGCAGATTCCATGCGTCGGCCCAGTTTGCGTTCCACACATCCGCCTTGGCCATGATCAGACCAAACAAGATAAGGCCGAATAAGCTTACAATCTTGGTGATCGTGAGTGTGGTCTGAACAAACTTTCCACTCTCCACGCCGCGGGTGTTTATGTAGGTGAGGATAATGATGATCAATATGGAAAGAAGCTGCGCCGGTGATACTGTAAAGAATCCGGCATTTATAAGGATGATATCTTCACTCAATGCCGGGATCAGATACGCGGTGAACTTCGCGAAAGCCACTCCTACAGCAGCGATCGTTCCGGTTTGTATGACGGCAAAGAAGCACCACCCATAAAGAAAGGCGATCAGAGGATTATAGGCTTCTTTCAGATAGACATACTGTCCACCTGCTTTTGGAAACATTCCGCTAAGCTCTCCGTAACTGACCGCCGCAGTCAGCGTCATGAAACCTGTGAGCAACCAAACTGCGATGAGCCACCCTGCACTTCCGACATTTTGAACGATGTCCGCGCTCACGATAAAAATTCCCGATCCGATCATCGACCCCGCGACAATCATAGTGGCGTCCCAAAGGCCCAGGACAGGCTTAAATTTCTCTTCGCTCATCGGTTTAGGTCCGTAAAGATTAAGTCATTCAAAAGCTGCGACAAACAAGGTACAATTACAGGGAAAAATACCAATGCCTCCGGTTAAAATTCTGTAGAAGGATCTGACAATTTTAATGATCATTGTTGCAAACTAATGACTCTCAACGCCGTTCTTTGCAAAGTCGTCATTACTATGAAACGATTCATTATACCATTATCCGTTGTTTTGATACTAGCCATGTTGGTTGGATTCGTTTCATCGCAGGGACGCACATACGATGTTATTCTCAGGAACGGAATGGTCTACGACGGGTCTGGCGCTGCGCCGTTGCGAGCTGATGTCGCTATCAATGGTGATACCATTGCTGCAGTGGGAAACCTGACAAATGCGATAGCAAGAACCGAAATCGATGTATCTGGTCTTGCTGTATCTCCTGGTTTTATCAACATGCTTAGCTGGGCTGATCGGAGTCTTTTGATGGACGGGCGTTCTATGAGCGACATAAAACAGGGTGTTACCCTTGAAGTCTTCGGAGAGGGATGGAGTCCGGGGCCGGTGAAACGAAAAACGAATAAGCCGGTGGATAGTCTATGGACAACGTTAGAGGGCTATTTCAGCTATGCTATGAAGAAAGGTGTCACTCCGAACATCGCTTCATTTGTAGGGGCTACAACTATACGGATACACGAACTGGGCCACGAGAAAAGAGCACCGACTAAAGAAGAGTTGGAGAGAATGAAAAGGCTTGTTGCACAGGCCATGGAACAGGGCGCCATGGGTCTTGGATCTTCTCTGATATATGCACCCGCCGATTATGCATCGACGGAAGAACTAATCGAACTGGCCAGGGTTGCATCAAGATCCGGGGGCATTTATACAACACACATGAGAAGTGAAGGAGATTTTATTCTGGTGGCGCTTGACGAAACAATTCGCATTGCAAAGGAGGCAGACATTCCTGCAGAGATTTATCACCTCAAAATAAACATGCCTCGCAACTGGAACAAGGTGGACAAAGTTCTCGCGAAAATCGATAGCGCACGGAAAGCCGGCATCGTGCTCACTGCTAACAATTATCCCTATGTTGCTTCCGCTACTTCTCTTACCGCGAGATTGCCAAACTGGGTACAGGAAGGTGGGGCCGTGGAGATGCGTAAGAGACTTCGAAACCCATCTATCCGAAAAAAGGTTTTACATGAAATGCGGGCAGGTATTCCTTATAAAAACTCTGACGCCAAAGACGTGATGCTACTGGGCTTTCGGCTGGATTCTCTAAACAGGATTTATCGTGGGAAGAGACTCGACCAGGTTGCAGCGAGACATGGCAAGGATGCAGATGAAACAGTGATTGATCTGATCGTCAGAGATAAATCACCAATCGCGGCAGTGTATTATCTGCAATCAGAAACTAATGTTCGAAAGTTTGTTGCACAACCTTATGTGAGCTTTGGGTCCGACGGAGCTTCGTTATCTGATCATAACATCTTCAAAGACTGGGGAACGCATCCAAGAGCGTACGGAACTTTTGCACGCGTTCTCGGAAGATATGTTCGCGAAGAAAAATTGCTCACACTGGAAGACGCTGTCCGAAGAATGACTTCGCTTCCTGCATCCAACCTGAAAATCAAAAAGCGCGGACTCATCAAACAAGGCTACTTTGCTGACATTGCCATTTTTGATCCTTCAACCATCGCTGATCACGCAACCTTCGAAGATCCAAAGAAATACGCCACTGGGATGGTTCATGTTTTTGTAAACGGCGTTCAGGTTCTAAAAGATGGCGAGCACACCAACGCCAGGCCTGGACGCGTGGTGTATGGCCCTGGTAAAAAGTAACTTCCCTAAAGATTCAAAGTTCCCGGCGTAGAGTACACAAGCCGGCCTTCTTCAATATGTGCCGGTTTTGTCCATGGATGCTCATCTGCTTTGGTTGCACTCATGATGTGTAAGACCGTCCATCCTTGATGTTTCAGATAATCCGAAACCAATGAACGATGACAACTCCACCATACTGCTTCAGAACACAGATAGGCAACGCGTCTGGATTTAGTCAGCGTTATCAGCTCATCGATACCGGATTTAAATTCCGCTGTCTCCATGTAATCAGCGTAGCCACGGAATGCGGCCACGCGCCATGCGGAGTTTCGTGAATCAGGGCGCGGATTACGCCGCCCCCCGAGCGCTTCAATGTGGTGGTATTCTATGTTGGCTGCCATTAGTGAACTTTCCAGATTTTCCTTATTGTATTGCGGAAGTCTTCTCGAGCCGGGAAATCGTCGGATGTCTGCTATGGTCTCAATAGAGTGAGACGACAACAGTTTAATAAAGTTATCAATTGAATGCGTCGAATGACCGATAGTCCAGATTTTAGGAGACATACTCTTTCGGTTGACAGACTAAAAGTACGTACCAATCTACGAAGTGACACTGAGATCGCGCTATTCATAGAATCTCGGGTCACGCTCGTTCAAGGGAAAACGCAAAAAAAAGAACCTGACCATTACAGCCAGGCTCAACCAACCCCTCACTCGCGAACTATCTTTACATCACGCCGACAGCGACGACATTGAAGCAACTACCTTTAAACTTTCCAATGTCAGCGGCTTCGACATAAATTCCTTTACCGTCTTATACTTCCTTGATTTCTCGATATCAGTGAAGTCAATTGAAGATGTGAGCATAATCACATTGCATTTAGGCTGCAACGTTTCATGTATCTTCTCGTATTCCTCCAGAAATTCCCAACCATCCATTACCGGCATATTGATATCCAGGAAGATGACCTCCGGAAAAGATTCCGGATCGCATGTGCTCAGATATTTTAGCCCATCCTTCCCGCTGGTAAAGGACTCGACGGTGAAGTCGGTAAACTTTGTGATGATGCGGGAATTGATCAGGTTGTTGAGCTGATCATCATCTACAAGCAGGATCCTTTTGCTTCGGAGCATATATGTTGATTGTTGTCGTTTAAAAAATAAACCTTTAATTCGGTTCCCTCCTGGGGAGCACTTT
>JAEYXN010000315.1 GCA_023431285.1 Bacteroidota bacterium | reverse complement strand
TTCGTTACACAACCGTGCCTTTACCGAAGGGGACTCAGAAGATGCAAAAGACTATTCTCTTGGAAAACATTTCGCACCCCTGTACAATTCAAACTTTGTCCAAACCGATTCGTTCGCGCTTGCTCTCAAAAATTACAAAACCCGTCAGACGAATACGTACACTTTCGCAGCGGCGAACTTCAATGTTCATTCCTCCGGAGAACACGACATCCTCCGTGTCGCCGACTCCATCCAGACGATGGTAATCTCCCCTCCGGAACACTTATCTGATCATGAATTTTCGTCCCTTCTTAGTTCAGCGTTTAAGCTGGTTCGGAAATCCGGTCATACAAACGTCGTACTGGACCTCCGCGATAATGGCCGGTTTAAAGAAAGCTTTGCTCCTGTCCTGTTGTCGCACCTCAGTGGATCACCGCAAAAGTATTTCCATCGCATCACACCAGCTTCGAAAGACCACGCAGCATACAACGTTCTCCGGGTTGGTCGAAGACCCTTTAATGAGGCTGCAGCTCATTTCCGTAGCAACATCACGAGGTCGGACAGCACCCCATATCTTAAAGCACACCCAATGCTGAACCCGATTATTCCGTCCTCTTCGCCTTACGCGGGTAACCTGTTCATCCTCGTAAATGGAGGAACCTCCTCCGCGGGAGTTGATCTTGCGAAGTTCCTGCAGACTCATAAGCGTGCTGTGATTGTCGGACAGGAACTTGATGCTTCATTCCATGGAAGCTGCGACCTTGGAGAAACTACGCTAATATTGCCTCAGTCAGGATTGAGAATCTCGCTACCGCTGGCATCCTATCATTTGGATACGCCTCTCCGCGAAACAAGACTTGTCCCGGATCACCTGGTTCACTATGGGGTTTCCGACATCGTAGACAACCGTGATCTCGAGATGGAGGTGTGCCGGAATCTGATTATTGGTATCTGCTGTACTGCACGGTCAGAGTAATTCCCTTCAATCAAACGACTTCTGTTCCATCAGCCGGATCGTTGTAATGATCTCCTCCGGGTTCTTCGGAGTGATCCAACCATATTTGATTGATTGCAATCCTATTGTTTCATTATTCAGAACAATTCCATGCTGATCAACGAGCGTTTCGTCTTTGTAAACAACGATGCTGCTTGTAACGGTGGCGAGATCACCACCTTCGTAGGTAAAGGCCCACTGACTGATTCGCGTCAGTACCGCGGATGCGTTCGAAGAAAGTTTTCGGCCTGAGATATTGTGAGATCCGTTTTCAAGATCGTCCCCTGAAATTTCGATCACTACCTTCCATCCTTTTTCGTTTGGCTTTATATATGAAAAAGGGTGAACCGTTTCTCCGTTGGAGAATGTAATGGTGTCTACATCTGAAAACAGTTGTTTTTCATCTGAGGGTGTCTTATTGCAACTGATGGCAGAGACGAATAGCGCTAATCCTGTCAAAAAAGGTAAAATGCTTTCTACTGCGAAGATAAGTTTCAATAAGCCCTGTGTTTTACGATTCGAACCAATACACATCAGACAATAAGGTTTTCAGGCGTACCTGTAAGGAAGGCAGCTATGTTCTTTGTTGTGACCTTCATGATCCTGTCGCGCGCCTCAAAGCTCAGCCATGCGTTGTGGGGAGTGATGATGCATGATGGTGCCTGCAAAAGTGGATTCTGTGGAGATGGCGGTTCTGTGGAGAGAACATCAACCGCTGCTCCGGCAATGAGGCGATCCTTCAATGCGGTAGCAAGATCCTCCTCTCTGATGAGTTGGCCACGCGCCGTATTGATCAGGAATGCAGTCGGTTTCATTCGACGAAGAATGGACAGGGAAACAAATTCCTTATTCTCTGCGGTGAGAGGACAATGAAGCGAAACGACATCACTTACGGCAAAAAGTTCTTCGAGTGGAATACTGTTCGGGTCCTTCGACGCCGGGCTCCGGGAATAGACCACTTGCATGCCGAATGCGCGGGCCAGCTCTCCAACCTTCTGACCGATATCCCCATACCCCACGATACCCATCGTCTTTCCCGCGAGTTCCATCAACGGTCCTTTTGAATAACAGAAGTCTCTGGAACGCGACCATTCCCCCTCTCTCACACTTCTGGCATTGGCTCCAACATGGTTTGTCAATTCCAGCAGCAGCGCGAAGGTATGCTGCGCAACAGAGTCAGTCCCATAGCCGGGCACGTTGCAGACCGTGATCCCCCGCTTCTTCGCAGCGGCAATATCAACTATGTTATATCCGGTCGCAGTGACTGAAATCAAACGAAGATTCTTAGCGGACCCAATGGTCTCAGCTGTGACAGGTGTTTTATTTGTCACGATAACAGATGCATTGCGGCATCGGTCCGGGACTTCTTTGCCTGGTGTATGATCAAAATATTGGATGGTACCCAGACGAGCAATGCCATCCCATGACAGGTCTCCCGGGTTTAGCGTATACCCATCCGTTATTACGATTACTTCATTCATAGATGATGATGAAAAAGAAAAAGAATCTTCCATGACTTGTTGCGAATCTGCCAGGATGATGTCTTATTTCTTCTTGTTGATAATTGAATAGAACATTTTTTTGTAGTGTTCGAGCTCTTCCTGCTTTCTGGCGGGATCGCCTTCCAATGCACTTTTCAGGAGATTTAATTCCTGGAGTTTTTCATCCATCTCCTGGAGAAGCTTCTTCTTGGTGAGTTTCACTGCCATGCCAGAGAAATAATATTAGCCTTGTCTAAAGTAACTACTGAAAGTTGGGGGAGACAAGAATATTTACAAACAAACAGGAAGAAACTCTTTTCGTAATTGATTATATTCAAGTGTTCTATCCACGTTGTGCAATTTATTATTCAGGATAGAATATAAAGCGTTAACCTCAGGCGGAGATGTAACGCTTTTTTTGTTTCCCTTCTTCCATCAGTCCGAATTAAACTCAGGATAGAACTCTTTATCCTGAACCTCCGGCACATTCGTCTCTTCAGATCTTGAAGTAATTCTTTTGGAGATGGTGTAAGCATCCATTTGAGTATCGGGGTATGGCTGACACAACGCAAGCACGTCATCTTTGGTCAGATTTGGATTGAGCCAATCCTTTTCATACTGCCGCGGAATGATGACTGGCATCCGCTGCTTAGTATTATGAATCTTTCCCATCAATGAATTAGCACCGGTGGTAAGAACAGAATAGGTATAAAGTTGAGAGCCGGTGGATCGATCTGTCCATCGAGAGTATAGCCCCGCCAATGAAAACAGCGGCTGCGTCGTTAAATGAATGTAGTATGGAATCTTCTTCGACTTCTTATCATCCGGGGATACCCATCTCCATTCAAAAAATCCACTGCATGGAATCAGGCAACGCTTTCCTTCCTTAGCCGCATCGCGAAAGCTGGGTTTGTCATACATTTCTTCGCTGATGCAGTTCAGTGTTGATGCGCGAAGCTTCACCGCAGAAGCCATATCCTTGACCCAGAAGGGGATCATTCCCCAGTTAAACATCTGCAGTTCTCCCGGCTTACCGGCTGTTACGACGGGAGTGGCGTGGTAATCGAAACCGTTCTCATGATACCTGGGTGCATATATCTCATTCATCATTTCTGAATATGATGCTGAATAGTAATCCGCCAGGTAGTTCAGATCCTGCTTAAGTGATTTATGGTAGCACATCCTTTGCTATTGATTGATCAATTAAAAATACACACAATTACTCATCACCCTAACACACGTTCTATAGGTTTTATCATGATGAAACATCCGAGAGAAAAGCAATAACACCCGCATGGAAACGCATTCTTTTCCATAACTTTGCTGGTGATTTCCCAAAGATAATCACACTGAGAACGAAATAAACAGAATAACGGCGATATGTATATCGAGATAATGGATACTACCCTGCGGGATGGTGAGCAAACATCGGGTGTGGCTTACACTGCTTCCGAGAAGCTTAACATAGCTAAAATGCTGCTTGAAGAAGTAAAGGTAGACCGTATTGAGATTGCATCAGCCCGTATTTCGGATGGAGAATTCGAGGCGGCCACCAAGATTACCAGGTGGGCAAGAGAGAGCGGATACCTTGACAGGGTGGAGATCCTCGGATTCGTTGATGGCATGCGTTCTCTTGACTGGATTCAAAGTGCCGGAGGAAAAGTAATCAACCTTCTTTGCAAGGGTTCTCTTAAACATGTACAGGGTCAGTTGCGTCGGTCGCCGGAAGAACATGTTCAGGATATCATTGCCTCTATACGCTATGCCACTGAGCTCGGCATCAGTGTTAACGTTTATTTCGAAGACTGGTCTAATGGAATGCGTAACTCTGCGGACTATGTATTCTACCTCATGGATGCGCTTAAGGACGAGCCTATTAAACGTTTCATGTTACCGGATACGCTGGGTGTCCTGAACCCGGATGAAACATCGACTTTCATTCGTCAAATGGTAGAGCGTTATCCTGACAAGAAGTTTGATCTCCACGCGCATAATGACTATGATCTTTCAGTGGCCAACTGTTTTGCTGCGGTAAAGGCTGGAGTTTCCGGCTTGCACGTTACTGTCAACGGACTGGGTGAGCGCGCAGGAAACACTCCCCTCTCCAGTGTGATTGCTATCCTGAAAGACCATCTGCATGCCGACTTCTCTGTTGATGAGTCAACACTTTGCAATGTGAGCAAGCTTGTCGAGGTGTTCTCGGGCATCGAAGTTCCGAACAACAAGCCTGTGGTCGGAGAACATGTGTTCACCCAAACGTGTGGGGTACACGCCGATGGTGACAACAAAGGCAACCTCTATCACAATGAACTCATCCCGGAACGCTTTGGCCGTACACGAAAGTATGCGCTTGGAAAAACGTCGGGTAACGCCAGCATCAAGAAGAATCTTGAAGAGCTTGGGATTGAACTTGATCCTGAGGCACTGCGGAAGGTGACTCAGCGCGTCGTAGAGCTGGGCGACAAGAAAGAAAACATTACTACGGAGGATCTCCCCTATATCATTTCCGATGTACTGGGGAGTGAGAAACTCAAAGAGAAGATCAAGATCCGGAATTATTATTCCAGCCACGTATTTAATCTTAAACCCGTGGCGACGCTCAGTATCGCTATCGGGAACGATGTTTACGAGGCTACCTCGACCGGCGATGGACAATACGACGCCTTTATGCAGGCGCTGAAGTCCATCTATGACCAGCTCGGCAAAAGCCTTCCGAAATTGATGAACTACAAGATCTCGATTCCTCCCGGAGGAAGAACGGATGCGTTCGTCGAAACCATTATTACCTGGGAGATCGATGGACGGCAATTCAAGACCCGCGGTTTTGAATCCGATCAACAGGCAGCGGCTATAACAGCCACGCTGAAGATGCTGAATATCCTAGAGGAGAAGAAGTATGCTTTAAGCCACGAGTAACGCCTTATTCGAAAAGCTTCCATTAACGTACCGTAAGATCGGGTCCTCACCTGGGGCCCCACATTGTACGTACAATTATGACAATAATCATGTCGCGCGTCCGATCCTATCGTTGCTCATAAGGGCGATTATCACAAACTTGAAGGTGTAGTCCTGGCTGGCTGTTTCTTTCGGACAGGGTTATCGTTAACTTATACCTCCCCTCCTGATTCGCAGAGATACCGACGCATTCTGCAATACCTGGGTGGGTGGATCAGAGCAACTACAACCCAACGCATATGACTTATCAGTATTCGAGAACAGTGAAGCTTCCTTTCGAGGAGGTGATGTCGAAAGTAAGAGAAGCATTGAATGAGCATGGCTTTTCAATGATAACGACCATTGACGTTCATGATCACATGGGCAGCGAACTCGGCGTTGACTTCCGGAATTACAGTATTCTGTCAGCATGTATTCCGGAGTTATCTTACAGGGCGATCAGTCTGGAGCCTCACATTGGAATTCTTCTGCCATGCACCATAGTAGTGCAGGAACATGAGAACAGGCAGACCGAAGTTTCAGCGATGAATCCTATGGAGTCGCTCGACAAGAACATGATTACGCCTTCGCTCGAAACACTCGCGACTGAGATCAGTACCCGCCTCCGTACCGCGATCGATACGATCGAGACAAAGAAGGAATCATTTAGTTTTGCCTGGTGACGAGGCTATGTCCTCTCTAATGAAACCGTGCAGAGGTGCGCGGTTTTTTTTTAATCCAGGTTATGGGGAACTGTTTGTTCGTCTGCGGGAAGGTCTGAAAGGATGGTCTTAATTAACTCCTTTTCATTCTGACTGCGTGTACGAAGCTCCATCGCATTAACGAATTGTTCATGAATGCGGATCGATTCCTGTCTCCGGCTTTCCACAAGCTTCTGGATGACCAGTTTACTTCTGTAGCTCATAATGTGTTTATTTTTTTTCAATACGAAGTAACACGATGCTGCGATTTCCGATTATGATACGCATCATTCGAAAATAAGATTAAGATCAAGATCATGCGATATTGCCTCTCAGTCTGGTGTCGGCGGTGATGCTCCCAGAGTAATCATGTACCCTGGAATCGTTTGTGATTCCAGGCAGGGTCTTCACCAATAATTGTTGAACCAATTATCAATCAGGCAGGCATTAATTTTTATAGCAACCGTCAGGATAGTAC
>JAEYXN010000290.1 GCA_023431285.1 Bacteroidota bacterium | reverse complement strand
CGATAGTGTCACCTGACCTTTGTGGGACTTGATAACGTTTCGTACAAAACTCAACCCGAGGCCAAAGCCTTTTACATTGTGCACGTCGCCATTATTAACCCGGAAGAACTTGCCGAATACCCTGGGGATCATATCAGATGGAATACCCACTCCCCGATCAGTGATCGTAACTTCAACAGCATTCCCCTGATCACGGGTCCGCACAATGATTTGGGGTTTCGTCTTTGAATACTTCTCGGCGTTATCGATCACATTGGAAAACGTGTGCACCAGAAGCTCGCGGTCACCGAGAATTTCAGGGCTTCCCGCATCGAAGTTCAATTCAATTGAACCTTTCCGTTCGCCCACCTTTAACTGAAATGCTTCCGCGCACTCGCTGATGAGCTGATGAAGATCAACCTTTACAAATTGTAAATGGTGCTGATACTCCGCTGACGAACCAAGTAAGACTGTGTCGATCTTCTGGCGTAGCTTCTCATTCTCCTTCAGCAGTATGTCAATGTAAACATCTGCCCCCTGATTATCCTTAATTTTACTTTTCAGGATTTCAGCCGCGATGTTGATATTCGTCACCGGCGTCTTGAACTCGTGCGTCATATTGTTGATGAAGTCTGTCTTCAACTCGGCATAACGTCGTTCCCGCAGAAGCGACGCAATGGCAAAAGCAAAAAACAACATCATCAGCAGAAGGATCACGGTAGAAAAGATCCATATTCCCATCTGTCCTACCAGGAAGCTCTCCTTCGATGGAAAGTAAACACCGAAGTTCTTTTCTGACTTCCGTTCCAGTACCTCTCCGGAGAACTTACTATCAAGCCATCGTCTCCCTGAGGCATCCATATACCGGGCATAAACCAGCGTGTCGTCTTCGGCATTATATACTCCCAGTTCATAATCAACATGAAGATTCCTCAGGTCAAATTCCTTATTGACCATAGCGTTTATCTCCCTTGAATCAAGCGTGGAGGAAGTCGCTACAAAGAAAAAGTTCGACGACAACTTCTTTACCTCGGCGTCAACGGCGGCGGCATCCGCAACTTTCTTTAACGCCACCTGGACATTATGATCGAATTGCCTCTCCGAAACATCGAAGGCCCGGTTAAACCAATACAGCTGGACTCCCATCAGGCATATCAGTACTACCGTACCGAACAGGATGATCCGCGAAAGGTGAACATTCCTCATATTCAAAAATACATTTTTTCATTTTAAGAAGAGCTTCCGGATCGTGGTTTAACACTCCGTTAACTCTTCTTTACACTGCTTAACTCAGCCACCCGGCGCTTTCCTGTATGATTGGGAAAAATTGCAGATATGTTTACGAAGAACGATGTACGATTGTTCATTCTAGCAGCCGCTTTCCTGATTGCAGGCTTTGTATCTCTCGCCATCGATCCCCATCCGCAAGGATTTGGTTCGTTAACCCTGTGGCTTGCACCTCCCCTCCTTCTGGTGGGATTTATTCTAGTGATTCCTGCCATTGCCAGAAAGGAATTGAAATCGATGTTGCGGCAATCATGGGATACAGATAGATCTAAATTCTTCATCAGCAGTGTAATGATCCTCATTTCATTCATCCTCTATATGGTGACGCTTGAACCTACTGCGAGCTTGTGGGACTGCTCCGAATTTATTGCCAGTTCTTATAAACTGCAGGTGCCACACACACCTGGCAATCCCTTCCTCCTGCTTATCGGGCGGATCTTTTCAATGCTTTCCTTCGGTGATGGTGCCAAAGTCGCCATTTGCCTGAATGCGATGAGTGCACTTTTCTCAGCACTAACCATCGGCCTGATCTACCTTCTCCTTGTGCACCTTATCGACAGGATCGATCCTCATGCAAACAAACTTGTGCGCGCAATCGCGGCATCCACGGGTAGCCTTATAGTGGCGTTCAGCGACACATTCTGGTATTCCTCCGTCGAAGCCGAGACTTATGCTGCCTCATGTTTTTTCTTCTTCCTGCTAATCGCCCTCACGCTGAAAGGAATGCAATTGGAAGGCGTCGACAAAACACGAACGCTTCTCCTGATCCTCTACCTGGCAGGACTTGCCTATTGTGTGCACCCGTTGTGTTTGCTTGCACTCCCTATTCTGTGTATAGCCTGGTTCCTTCGTGACAGGAAAATCACCGCGCGTAACCTTACGCTGTCTGTTGCAGGAGGAATTGGTCTCGTGCTTGGAATTAATAGACTGATCGCAGTCGGTGTTTTTGAAGGAGCATTTATTATAGATAAGTTCTTTGTAAACGTTCTCGGGATGCCATTCTATTCCGGAGCGATCATCTTCGGCGTCGCCGCCATCATTATGGTGCGTTTACTCCTGAGAAGAGGTCCCACCCTATTCCGAGGTACATGGTGTATGGTATTCTTCATCGCGGGATTTCTTCCATACCTTATTCTTTTCATCCGATCCAACCATAATCCACCCATTGACGAAGCGAATCCCGAAAACCTACAACTGATAAAAGCATACATGAATCGCGAAGGATATCCAACGCGACCCCTGGTGTACGGTCCCTACTTCGACGCGGAGATCACCGGCGTATCCGCGGGCGAGACAGTTTATTTTAAAGGTCATAAGAAATATGAAATTGCAGGGACTATGTCGTCGTACGAATATCAGAAAGGACGACAAACACTCCTTCCAAGAATCTACAGCAACGATCAGGCACATATAGAAAGTTACAGGCAATGGTGTGGACTACGTGAGGGCGAAAAGCCAGGCTTCATACACAACCTTCTTTTCATGTTCCGCTATCAGCTTGGCCATATGTACTTCCGATACATCCTCTTCAACTTCTCGGGACGAACCAGCGATGAACAAAACAGTCCGGCGATGTGGCCGTGGTCGGCGTCTGATGATAGTGAGTTTAGAAGCAGAGCAGAGAATCAGTATTGGATGGTTCCGCTCCTGTTAGGCATTGCTGGTATGGCCTATCAGATTAAGAACGATCCGAAGGGGTTCATCGTCGTTGCGGGGACATTCCTGATTACTGGTGCCGTACTGGCCGTGTATCTCAACTCTACACCAGACGAACCCCGCGAGCGGGACTACATCTACGTGACCTCGTACGTTGCCTTTGGATTATGGACAGGTATCGGCGTGATTTCCATCTTCAGGAATACAAAACGTCTGCATATCCTATCCGGTATAATGCTACTGGTTCCCTTGTTGATGTTTATAGAAAATTACGACGATCATAACAGGACTGACAGAACGTTCCAGATTGATAACGCCCGAAATCTGCTCAATAGCTGTGCCGCCGATGCGATTCTTTTTACTGGCGGTGACAACGACACTTTTCCCCTTTGGTACCTGCAGGAAGTTGAAGGATTCAGAACCGACGTTCGCGTTATGGTGCTGAGTTATCTCAATACTGACTGGTATATCAATCAAATAAGGAACCATTATTACGATTCAAAGCCATTCAATCTTTCGCTGTCGCGGGAAGATTATCGTCAGTATGGTCCGAATGATGTGTTGTATGTGAATGAACAATTCAAGAGTCCTGTTGACGCGGCAAAGCTACTAGCTCTTCTCCACCAACAGCATCAGGCGCTGCAGATTCGGAATGCCGATGGTGACTATAACAATTCCGTTCCTTCAAAAAAACTACTGGTAACAACACCCGGAACAGATTCTTCATTCGTGCTGAACATCACCGACCGGTATCTTGCCAAGAATACACTGGCGATCATTGATATTCTGCTAAACAATCCCTCACGACCAATGTACTTCAACTTTACCTCAATGATTCAGACCGGAACTGATCTCCATCGTTACCTGGTGCAGGAAGGCCAGCTGTTCAGAGTAAGACCCGAAACTTCAAGTTCTCTCGATACAGAGCTGGCTTTCCGAAACCTGGTAGAGCTCGCGGACTACTCCAATCTCCTCAACGAAAAAGTTTACTTTACCTTCGAGGATCATGAGCTGCGTATCATTCACCCGTTAAGACAACTATTCAATGCGCTTGCCGATGAATTAATTAAAATAAATGACAAGGAGAAGGCAAACAAAGTACTCGACCAATCTCTTCGGTATTTTTACAACCAACAACTAAGGCCTTCTTTCGCAAACCTTCAAACCGCGAATTTGCTGGTTAAACTGGGAAGGGTAACCGACGCGGCCGGGCTGGCTTCCCGACTTTATGCCTACAACGATCACCGGATCAGGCAGGGTAACGATGGCCCGACGGAACAACAACTCAGAAGTTTCGCTGAAGAATTCCTTTCGCATCTTCCCCCTCGAACTCATGAATATCAGGAACCGGAAGAAGGTTCGAGGTAGCGTCTTTGAATTATGATATCTGTCCTGTAACTTCATAGGGCGATAGCCCAAACC
>JAEYXN010000175.1 GCA_023431285.1 Bacteroidota bacterium | reverse complement strand
GATCAAGATTGTGCGATAATTCCGCGTAGTCTGGTGTCGACGATCATGATCCCAAGGGTAATCATTTATCTGGAATCGTTTGTGAGTCGAGGTAGGGCGTGCACGCCATAATTGTTGAACCAATTATTAATCAGGCAGGCATTAGTTTTTATAGCAACCGTCAGGATAACACGGGTTCTTAAAACAATTAAAAATTAGGCCCCTGAGGGTTCAGGGAACCCGGTTTTTACCCGGATTTTGGTAACTTTATCCTTTCGTCCGGTGAAAAAGCCCTATATGGGTCGCGAAATCGATCGCGCCGGACTTTCACACGAATTATGGACCGAAAAGCGGACGAGCTTCTTATGGGTTTAGGTAAAAACGGACTTCCTGGCGAGGGTAATCCGTCGTCTGAAAACCTCACTGTCGTAATGGTAGGCGCCCTGCCCGTAGATTTAACCCAGGTTAAAGGGGGAGTCGAGGCAGTAATATTGAACCTCTTTGAAGGATTCAAGACTATACCATCCCTCAAAGTCGTCCATGTCGTCTTCACCAAGGAGATCTCAGACTATCAGGTCGTGGCCTTGACCGAAAATATCCTCATCCATTTTATTCCCTTTCGGGTGAAGTACGAGATGATGGATTACGCCATCAATGACGAATTGTTCCGCCAGATCATTGACGCGGAGAAACCTGAGATAATCCATGTTCAGGAGATTACCCCCCAGATCATTCGTTTGTTGCGATATCCGAAGCACAATATTGTGGTGACACAGCATGGCATCATGCGGGAAGAACTAAAGTACGCCGCGGGTCTTTCGCAGAAACTCAAATGTGCATTCAAGGCCGCTGTCGAGAAATATCTCTTCCCGGTTTTTAAACACGTCATCTTTATTTCGAATTATAACAAGGTTTTATATCCAAAGAAGGACGTTCATGGGAAACAGATTTTTAACCCTGTAAACCCGATCTTTTTCCAGAAACAGAGTTCTGAGCAAGAAGAGAAAAATACGCTTGTCTATGTAGGCGTCCTAAGCCGACGCAAAAACATCCGGATTGTGATAGAAGCGTTGAACGAGCTTAAGAAAGAAGGAAAGATATTCAAGCTCCATGTTATTGGCGGCTTCAGAGACAACGGATACGAGGCGGAGGTAATGGGATTGGTGAATGAGTTTGATTTAAAAGATCAGATAGTTTTCCATGGGTGGAAGAAGCAGAATGAAATTCGTAAGATCTATCGTGAATGCCCGATGTTCATTTTGCCATCGCAGCAGGAAACGCTGCCGGTAAGTATCGGCGAGGCGATGGCTCAGGGCAAAGTTGTTATTGCCAGCGATGTTGGCGCGGTAAAAGAGATGTTCTCAGATGGATACTCAGGATTTCTTTTCAGGAAGAACGACCGCGACGACCTTGCCAGAGTTCTGCGCACCGTTTACGACAATCCATCATTGAAGGAGATTGGCGCACGCGCGCAGGCAGAGGCGCAAGAGAAGTTCCACCCCGCACTTGTAGCCGAGAAGACAGTTCATTTTTACCGCGAAGTAATCGCGCAGAACAAAGAGAATTCCTAATGAATCGAATTATCGTTTTTGGAGTAAAGACTTTTCCTTCACAGGGCGGAACAGATCGCGTAGCGGAGAATCTCATTCTTCAGCTTAAAGATCGTTTTGCCACGACTCTGTACTGCTATAAAGACAGCCAGGCGGAAAACCATATCCCCGGCGTAAAAGTGATTCAGATGAACCCATGGATAAAGGGATCGCCCGGAGCGTTCCTATACTTCCTGCGTTCCGCGCTTCACATGCTTTTCACACAGAAGGCGGATCTGGTACACGTACACAAGACCGATGCAGCGTTTTTCATTCCACTGCTCCGGCTTCGATTCAAGGTAGTGGCTACCTCCCACGAGGCACCCTACAAACGCGATAAGTGGAACCGGTTTGTGAAGCTGTATTTTCATCTGGTAGAACGGATCTTTATTAGAACTTCCAATCTGTGTACATGCATTTCAGAACCGCTCACCGACTACTATCAAAAGAAATATGGTAAAGCGGTGAAATTTATCCCCAATGGAATCAATCCGGTGAATGAAGCTTCATTCGATGTTGAAAGGGCGAAAACATTTCTTCCTGCGGGAGCCACTATGGAACAGCCCTACGTACTGTTTTCCGCCCGTCGGATCATGGGAACGAAGGGATGCCACACGATGCTGGAGGCACTGAAGAAAATTAATTACCCTGGCCAGATTTTCATCGCTGGTGAGCTTACGCACAATAACGAGTATCTGAACGAACTAAAACGTTTGGGTAACGGGCTCAATGTCCATTATCTCGGTTTTGTGAACCCATTGACGACCCTTCTGGCTTTCGTAAACAAGGCAGAATTATTTATTTTTCCGTCTGAAACCGAAGGAATGTCAATCATGCTTCTGGAAGTTGCTTCGGCAGGCACACCGATTATCGCAAGTGATATTCCGGAGAATACACAGGTGTTCGAAGAGGGTGAAGTGATGTATTTCCAGGTTTCGAACCCGGAGGACCTGTCCCGGAAGATTGAATTTGCTCTGGCGAACAGGGAAACCATGGCGGCCTTTGGAAAGCGCTGCCAGCAGAAGGTATTTAAAGACTATGTTTGGCATAACATTGCGAACGAATATGCCGATGTTTACCAAAGTTTAATGAATTAGCACAGATAATGGCCTTTAGAAAACGTACTCTCATTTATTTGTTCCTGGTCTTTGATCTGCTGTTGCTGAACATTTCTCTCGTTGTCATTTCCTGGTTTCATTATAAGCAGATTTACTCATTTGACGACACCCGGGGACTCCTGTTTGTTTTGCTTAACTTCAACTGGATCGTCACATACATCTACGGGCTAAATGATAAATTCTTTGATTCTGAAGACATTGTAAAACGCACAAAGCAGCTCTTCAGCCGCGTTACTTTTTACATATCACTGAGCGCGATTCTGATTGTAGTACTAAACCTCGACGATATCTCGCGTACAATGTTCGTGGGATCGAGTCTTGTGTTCCTGGTCCTGAAGTTTGCCACATCCTATTTCAATGCTTATCTGATCTCGCACCGGCTCGACGGCCCTTACAATAGTAAGATCCTGGTGGTCGGCACTGGGAAGGTTGCGTCTGCGATCCAGACGTTCTACAGCCTGAGTCCGGACCTGGGTACTATCATTGGGTTTATTGATGATCAGAAAGCGAAGACGAAGAACCTGAATATGCTTGGGACGCTGCAGGATTTTCAGGCGCTTTATGATAAATACCGCTTCAACGAAGTGATCATCACGCTTCCGCTTTCGCGCGAAAGCGAAATAAAATACCTGGTGAACATTGCGGAATACAATGGTGTCCGCCCGGGTGTTGTAGCAAATTACTACACATTGTTCGGACGTAATTTCGAGATCACCGACCGGGGTGGAATACCGATTGTGAATGTGCGCGAAGTTCCTCTGGACTCGTATATGGCGCGTCTGAGAAAACGTGCTTTCGATTTCTGTTTCTCCATTTTCGCGTTACTCATGCTATCCCCGCTGTTCATTATACTGGCGATAGCGATCAAGATTGACTCGAAAGGGCCGGTGTTCTACCGTCCTACGCGAATCGGAAAACGTGGAATGCCGATCAGGGTATACAAATTCCGGTCGATGAAGCATAGTAACGTCGTTTCCACTAAATCAACAGCTGCGAATGATGACCGGATTACGAAGGTTGGAAAATTCATCCGCAAGTATAGTATTGATGAGCTGCCGCAGCTTATAAACGTGCTGCAAAACGAGATGTCAGTCGTCGGACCCAGGCCCCACCGGACGGATTTGAACAAGCGATTCCAGGAGACGGCACAAAATTATATGGTGAGGCAGTATATAAAACCTGGCATAACCGGGTGGGCGCAGGTGAATGGATGGAGAGGACCGACGGAAACCAAGTTCCAGTACGTCGCAAGGACTCTTCACGATCTGTGGTATATCGAGCACTGGTCATTTGCACTGGATCTCTATATCATTTACCTGACCATTTTTGGAAAGAAAACTCATGAAAACGCTTTTTGACATTCTTCTAACACCTTAAACCGAAATATGAAAAATCGAATTGCTGGCTTTGGTATCAATCCCTGGTTGTCATTTTGCCTGCTCGTTATAGTATTCAGTTCATGTCGTTCCGGTAAGGACCTCTCCTTTCTTCTGGACGCCCAGAATAATAAGTCTCTGAATACTCCTGCTCCAAACGATGAGTATAAAATTCAGATCAATGATAACCTGTATGTCAGCGTTATTTCCCCTAATACTGACATGAACGAGCTGTATAACCCTGCCGTAGTCGGTAATAACAGGAATATCAACAACGTATGGCAGAATATCGAAGGACAGTTTGTTCAGGGATATCTTGTGGAGGCTGACGGAACACTGACCCTTCCATCCATAGGAAAGATTGCTGTAGTCGGTCTTTCCATGAGGGAAGCGGAGAACAAGATCAGAGCTAAAGCACAGGAGTATCTGAAGGACGTAACTGCCAAAGTCAGGCTTCTGAACTATAAGGTGACTGTCATCGGAGAAGTTAACAAGCCGGGCGTGTACTACAATTACAACTACGAGTACACTGTTTTCGATGCCATCAGTAGCGCCGGAGGGATTACGAATGCTGCCAAGCTTGAAAAAGTTCTCGTGTTAAGAAGAACAAAGACCGGCAGTCAGACTTTCACTATGAACATGAATTCACTCAGCGCGCTTTCTTCGCCGGCATACTTCCTTGAGCCAAATGACGTTGTGATGATTCAGCCATCAAAATACAAAAATGTACAACTGAGGTTACCAATCTATACAGCTGCGCTATCCACTATAACAGCTATTGTATTTTACCTGAACTACCTGGACAACAGTAACAATTAAGAATAACGAAGCGAATGGAAAATAATAAATCAAAAGTCAGATACCGAGCACCCCAGGAACCTGAAGGGATGACTTTTAAGCAGTTGAAGACGAACGCCATCAAGAAGTGGTATTTGTTTGTGATTTTTATCTCTCTGGGAATTGTTGCTGCATTCTTCTATAACAAGCTTGCTCCTACCAAGTACAGGATTGCAAGCACGATCCTTATCAAGAAGGAAAATTCTGTGAATGACCTCGCCAACGTTTTTAAAGATCCTGCGTTGCTGCGTTCCAATAAGCTGATTCACGATCAGGTGGGCGTGATCAAGTCATTCTCACTGAATCTGCGAGCAATGCAGTCTTTGAACTGGCAGTATTCCTGGTACCGCAAGAATATCATCGGAAAGACTGATCTCTATGGCAATGAACCTTTCCTGCTGGAGATTCCGAAAGGTGCGGCTCAGGCCGATATGGTTCCTATCACCATCACTCCTATCAATGAGAATTCCTATGTGGCAAGCTGTGACGAAACACGTACAGTCGATGGTCGCGAAGTGGATTACTCCTTTGAGAAGCGGGTGTCTTTCGGTGAAGAATTCAAGAATAAACATTTCAACTTCATCCTCAATAAAAGAAACGACATCGTTAACACGGAAGCTGAGTACATCCTTGTGTTTAACAACCTTAGCAAGCTGGCCCTTGCCTATAAGGATGGGATCGAAATTGAGTTTCCCGATGACGAAGCAAATCTCATCACTGTAAATCTGGAAACACATAGTCTTGCCCGTGATGTCGACTTCCTCAACCGCCTCGGTTCCCTCTACATTCAGAGCGGACTTGACGAAAAGAACAGGATGGCCAACAACACTGTCCGTTTTATCGATAACCTGATCGCAGGTGTAAATGATTCACTTCAGATCGCAGGGAACACTTTTACAAACTACCGGTCACGTAACCGCACCGTTGATCTCGGCCGCGAAGCCACAGGTGTTGTAGAAAAGATTAAGGCGCTGGATTCAGAGCAATCGATGATCAACCTTAAGCTTGAGTATTATAACAATCTTAAATATTACCTCGACAACAAAGAGGAAATCAAAGACCTTGTCGCTCCTGCTATTGTAGGTGTTCAGGACAATTCGCTGAACGATCTTGTGGCTAAATTGAACGAGCTCTACAGCAAACGTGAAGTTCTCTCCTATACAGTTCAGGAGAAGAACCCCAATATGATATCGCTTAATAACGAGATCATTTACACGAAGAAAGTATTGGATGAGAAGGTTAACAACCTTGTGGCTAATGCAAACGTGGAGTTAAGAAGTATTCAGAGAGAGATGTCGAAGGTGAATTCAGAACTACGCCGTCTTCCAAAGACAGAGCAGGATCTGATCGGTATCAAGAGAAACTTCGACCTTAACAACGAGCTGTACACCTACCTGTTGGAGCGTCGTGCTGAAGCAGAGATCACACGTGCCGCGTCCAGCCCTGATGCACAGATCCTTGATCCTGCATCTCCTGAGGTAGCGGAACTCCTGGGCCCGATCAAGATCAAGAATCTTATCACCGGTTTCCTTGCCGGACTGGTCATTGCGTTTCTGGTTCTTGTTACAGATGAATACTTTAGCGAGAAGGTGCGTAACATCGACGACGTTCAGTCTCGTCTTGATTTCCCTATCACTGCATCGATCACCGAGAATCGTTTCAAGAGCGAGATTCCAATCATTCAGTATCCCCGATCCGCGATTACCGAATCCTTCCGTGGACTGCGCATAAATCTGCAGAACCATTTCAAGGATCACCAGGTTCTTGCCGTACACTCATACATTTCAGGGGAAGGTAAGTCTTTCGTTGCATTGAACATGGCGCTAGTCATGGCTATCAGTAACAAGCGCGTTCTTCTGGTGGATGCGGATCTTCGCAGACCAAGACTTCACACTATCCTTAAAACGAAGTCTGAAGTTGGTTTGAGCAATTACCTCAATGGAAAGAGTAAGATCGATGATATCGTCGTTCCTACACAGTATCAGGGTCTGAGCTTTGTTCCTTCCGGACCAATGCCTTTCAATCCATCGGAGCTGCTGAATAATGGTCTTATAGCAATCTTTATACAGGCAATGAAGAATAAGTTTGATTACATCGTGTTCGATACAGCTCCATTTGGTGTTGTGAGCGATGCAACAATGGTTGGTATGAATGCCGACATCAACCTCTTCCTGTCGCGTCTTAACATCAGTAAGAAGGAGAACGTAGATGCAATCAACAAAGCCCACAACGAAGGCGTTCTGCGAAACGTGCTCGTCGCTGTCAATGGTGTGAAACAGCAACAGGGTTATGGATATTATAACGAAGACGCCCGGAAGCCTCGCGAGGCCAGAGTCACCAGCTGAGAATTCTAGGGCTGATTTATCAATGGCCATTCCGTCAACGGCGGGATGGCCATTTTGTTTTCAAGGGTTACTTCATCCGGAACCATGGTAACCATAATAGAAAATGGTTTAGAGGGATTCCGTCTTACGTCAAACCCAATGCGAACTGTCCCCGGATTAGGCGCGTCGTACGGCTGCGGAGGGTTTGTGGTCCATGTGGTAAACACTGCGTCTGATGGTTCATTGATACGAAGCGTCAGCTTCTTACCGTTCTTCATCAGGACTGCGGTGCGGTTGTCGATAATGTTAACGTTTGCCTCAGTGAGCATATTCCAGCGGACGGTGGATGCGTTTTTTAAATCAATCTCATCACGAACAATGATGTATTTATCTTCAGCGATGGCAATACCGCGATGAGCTTTGCGCGCATCGGGGAAGATATCCGTCAGGTCCACCGTACCGCTACGGAAGTAAGGAAGATTTGTAGTGGAAAGAAGCGGCGCATATCCTTCGGCTTTGTGGAGACTATTATTAAAAGTAAGCGTATTGTGAGAGTGATTCGACATACGGAAGACTTTCCACCGGTCGGACTCCTGCCGCATAATAAACAGCTTGATCCCTTTTGACTGTAATGAATTGTAGTCCTGCATTCCGAGATCAGTAGCCCAGCGTTCTCCCATTGCGTCGATGACGAATGAACCTGCATCCATATGCCCGTGCGCGGTGACAGCAGAGCCTCCTTTAATCGCAGCATAGAGTCCGTCCTTTCCTTTCCAGCTGGACCGAATTAATGCGACCGGGGTTCTTCCTCCACCGCTCCAGATCAAGTCGGTCGGGGTTGGCACGTTTGAAAAGTCAAGATCTAGTCCCCATACCATCGCCGCAGGAAGTTCTCTGATCCGGTGCAGATGGGTTTTCTGTTCTTCCATCAGTTTCCGCTCTACTGTCATCAGCGAAGGGTCTTTTGTTCTTGCAGCAAACCAGACCATTGCAGGGTTTACGAACGACTTCCCATCCGAGTCGGAATAGTTAAAAGGTTTTCCGGTTGGACCTGTCATATGAAGAAGAAAGTATGGCGTCTTGAGAAAGCCCGACAGCGTGGACAGTCCGAAATCGTAATCAAAGGCTCGCTCAAGCGCAGAGATCAGCATGACGTTGAAGGAGGTTCCGTAACCCCAGTATCCGTAACCCTCAGGGTAGGCGCCATCCGGGTGGTATTCCTGCATCGGAAGCCGCACAGAGACAATGGACCGTTCCAGTATTTCACGGGCAAGCTTCGGTTCGGTATCGAGAACAGCTATCGCTCCAAAAGCCAGTGAAGCATTACAGACCTGGTTCCAGTTGTGGTTCGCCTTCAACCAGGAATTGTTCTCCGGCAACAGCGACGGGCGGAGACCTTTATAGATAATGGCATCTGCCAGCGCTGTCTTCACTTCTTCTGAAAGGGCGTCGCGTAGCCAGTCATAACCAATGGCTATGCCCATTGTAAGTTCGGCGGCGTCAAGAAAGTGAGATGGGTTCCAGCTATCGAAGTTCACAGCTGCCATCATCTCCGTTTCTGCGCGTTTAAGATATCGGACGTCGCCGGTAGAACGGAAGCCATATGAAAGATAGAAGACGCGGCGGCGGCACTCACGGGCGACGGGGAGCATGTTCTTTCCCGTCATTATTTTCTCCACTGGTTTCATCCCCATGATGGCTTCGCATTCTTTGATTATGATTTTGTGGAGGAAATTATACGTTGCATCACCATTTATTTTCGGAGCAATCCGCTTCTCTTCTCCTTTAAGAAGAAGAAGGCGTGGGTGATCTTTAACAACTTTGAGTTTTTCAAACGTCACCTGCGACATCACCGGAAGTCGTAGCGTTAATAGGAAAATGAAGGAAATGAGGGTAAGTGGTCTCAGCATGACGCCAAATTAACATTATGTGTGCCGTTTTCTTTACGCAGCGGCTCTTCGCACTTTGAAATTGTTAAAAAACGACCAAAATCTGTCATGCCCGAAAACGGACGTATAATAGTGTATTCTGCTGTTTCGGTTGCACAGTATAATGACCTGAATTTTCAGGTTCAGTGATAAAATCCCCCACTTTGATGAAATCCCGGTCAAATTTTAGCCTGATCATTGAAAAATTTCTATTCAAATGCGGTGCTGGATATTTATTTTGCACCTCCGAAAGCGATTGCACTCAACTTTGGTGGCATTTGCCGACAGACCTGGCAAAATATTTTATAGACAGTAATCGAGATTTTATTAAAGAGTTGAAAATTTTGGTACTTTAGTGGTCCAATACTTGGATGCTTTAATCTCTTTGACAATTCGGCTTTAACTCAAACATGTCTATGGAAACCCTGAACAATTACACTGTTCCAAAGAAAGAGAAGGTTGAGAACGATCCTTCAATCTTCGGACGCAACATCAGAAAACTTCTACCTAACCTGGAGGAGCTAATCGTTAGGAAGACTCAAGCTGACCGGCGCAGAGCGCTTTACGGCAAGGACCCTTTCCTCGGTTAATCAACAAAAACTCTTGTGATAATTTACCTCCGGCAGAATTACGGACTGATATTATTTTGCCTATACGTATCAGTTCTTTCACTCCTGAAAAGCCATGAACGAATCCAGGCATTTGATTTTTAACCGGTGCGTTTTAAGGACGTAGCCCACGCGCGTTTTTTAAAGGAATTTATCTCTTTAATTGAATATTCTATTCTTATTTTGCATGGTGCGATTGAGTGTAATCAGGTCTGAATCCAATGTCCCGGCATCGGGTAGCGCTGATTTTGTTATTGGTCAATATACAAAGTTATCTCCTTCCCGAATCTGAAATCTCCAATGCCAAAGATTTTATATATACAGGTTGGCGTTGGGTTCCTTCATGTGAACAAGAACGTCATCGAGCAATTAAAGAAGCATTATCCCGGGTACGATATTGAGTTGTTCGATCTGCTCCCTCTGTTAAAGAAAAAACCCCTTGCGATCCTTCGCAACGTAGTCGCTGTATTCAGCGAATACTTCACTGACTTCGTCACCTTCAAGAAGAGTCTGTCCAAGATCAAGTTTCATTTTCTTGGTACCTCCTATATATTCGAGCGCTTCACCGAGCTGGCTCGCGAGAAACTCCAGAGCGATAAGTATGAGTTTGTAATTCAGACACAGTGCCTATGTGACTCAAGTGGCAACGGCGTGCCAGTATATATTTATACTGATCACACGAATCTCAATAACCTTAACTACCGGTTCATTGACCCCGCGCGCTTTATGCGCTCGGAGAACTATGTAGGAAAGGAACGCCAGGCTTATCAGAACTGCGACCTCATCTTCGTGATGAGCTCCAATATCAAGAACTCTCTTATTCAGCAATACGGAATACCTGAAGACAAGATCAAGCTTGTTTATGTTGGCAGCAACACTCAGCTTCCTTCTGCAATTGATAAGACAAAATACAGTAACAAGAATATCATCTTCGTCGGCAAAGAGTGGGACCGTAAAGGCGGACCTTTGCTCATAGAAGCGTTTAAAAAGGTACTTAAGCGAGTTCCTGACGCGACACTTACCATAATAGGTTGCAGCCCTTCAGTGAATGTGCGTAATTGCGAAGTCCTTGGTGAGCTTCCGCTGAAGGAAGTGGCGAAACATTAT
Source organism: Bacteroidota bacterium (assembly GCA_023431285.1). Taxonomy (GTDB): domain Bacteria; phylum Bacteroidota; class Bacteroidia; order Cytophagales; family Cyclobacteriaceae; genus Ohtaekwangia. Next base: position 16,287 of record JAEYXN010000175.1, on the reverse strand, counting down.
GCGAAAGCTTCAGTGTTTTGTCTCCCAACAGTCCGGGAGCCATTCGGGATTGTCTTCGTGGAGGCAATGTTTAACCGGCTTCCGATTGTTACCAACAACATGGGCGCGGCGCCCTACCTGGTAACTCCAAACAATGGTTATCTTCTGGAGAATAAGCCGGATGACTATTGCGAGGCACTGGTGACATTGATCAGCAATCCCGGGCTATGCGAGGAATTCGGTGATGAGTCGGCGCGCATAGCCATGGAGTATTACACTTGGACAAACGTAGGCATCCAGATGGCGCGACATATCGGAACGCCGTCGGTGTCATCGCGAAACGAGAAGTACACCAGTTCAATGACTTAGAATGCAGTATTCAACATCAATAGCATACGCCCCCGACCCTGCCCTGCTCACAGAGAGTGACGAAAAGGTAAAAGTATGGGAAGTGCTTCTGATGTACTTCCTGTTGATGATCTCGGGAAATCCCTTCCTTGTGCTTCATTATGAGGAATTTGTCGTTGCAAGCTTTATCATTCCGCTATATTACTTCTTCAGGAAATCTTACAGCAAGATTTCCTTCCAAACGATTTTCATCTTCGCATTCCTTCTTGGATACGAAGTCATGCATTCGGTTGTGTATAGCCTCGACTATTCACTAACCATCTTCAAGCTTTTCCTGGTCCTTCTTCTTGCATTCACCACGGTGCAGATGCTTGGAACAAGATTCGTGAAAGTGTTCACGGTCACGATGATCATCATCATCTGGATCTCCTTTGTGTTCACGATCCTGACCTACATCCCCGGATTGAACTGGACACTTTACAACTTCGCAGATGCGTTGTTTCCGATTCCACGCGGATTCAAAGCATTCACGACACCAACACTTCTCGTTTACACTTTTCACTCGCAGTACCTTACCGGTGAATTTGATTACGTGCGGAACGCGGGCATCTTCTGGGAAAGTGGCGCCTTTGCCGTCTTCCTCAACCTGAACCTTTACCTGCGATATCTCACCCGCCGGATAGAGCATGTCAGTGATCTTTTCGACAATACCTCGATACTGTTCATGGTGGCGGTATTGACTACTACGTCCACAATGGGATTTCTGTCTTTGATGGCCATCCTTACGTTCTTCACAATGTCATTGAAGACCCCTTTAAAGTGGGTGTTTCTCTTTCTTGTAATGGTGATGAGTTATATCTCCTTTGTCAGCGTTGAATTTCTTGGCAGCAAGATAGCCACTCAGCTGGAGGAGAGCGATGAAAAGAACAACAGGTTTGGTTCGTTTCTGATGGACTGGAAAGATATCCAGAAGCGTCCTCTAATCGGCTCAAGCCGTCGTATAGAGGTGATTTTTGGAACACAGGAATTCAGTCAGGCTACGCGACGACCTAACGGTTTTTCCAACTTCCTCCGCGATTATGGACTGATCTACTTTTCCGCGTACTTCATGATGGTTTATTACTCGTATAAGAGGTTGATCTTATACCATCACAACTTCTTTAAGAAGTCGTATGCATTGTTTGGAATCCTTTTGCTCTGGCTTCTAAGCTTTTCAGAGATTATATTTGACCTTCCGTTCTTCAAGGCTCTGATATTCCTTGGAATGGTCTATGTTCCTCAGATGCTGGATGATGAGGATGAAGGCGTAATCATGGAACGCGAGCTGGAATCGGTTTAACGACCTTGAATAACTTTTTACAATGACTGGATCAGCCAGTATGAACGTACATATCAAACCTAACATAGCCGAAGTGGCAGAATTACGCGCTGTTCACGTCGGTGTATCAGGGTTTCCTTTTGGATCTGCTTCTATCAACAAGTGCATTGCGGTCTACCAGAGTCTTCATCAGCACAAGATCAACTTTCTGATCATCAATAACCGCGCGATTCACAGGAAGAACGTTCCCGTACCGATTGAAAAATCAGGATTCATTAACAACCTGCGTTACGTCTATACGTGCATTTCTCCTTACAAGTCGGATTCGTTCTTCACGCGAAGACTTTCCAACTTCTGGGGCAGGGTGAATGAATTTCTGCTACTCCTTCAGCTCAGTCTACGCAACGAGATCGACGTAATGTTTTATTACCCCACGAACGGGTCATTCTTTGAACTGATATATTACCGGATCTTCTCGCGCATATTCGGATACCCCATCGTGGCTCAGTATGTAGAGTACAGGACTTCGTTTCAGACGGAGTTCAGGGTGCACGACAGGGTCAAACACTACCTCTATGACAAATACTTCATGAAATTTGTTGATGGAGTCCTTCCCATCAGCGAATATCTGATTGATCACTTGAAAAGACGTGGGTACTCGAAACCTTTTGTGAAGCTTCCGCCTCTCGCCGACTTTAACCAGTTCAAAATCGAGAGGAAGGAACAGGAAGAGAATTACTTCTTATATGTGGGCACTGCGGGATATATCGCCGCGATAGAGTTTATCACAAAAGCCTTCGACATCTCATCACAACATGACTACTTCCTTTACATGGTCGTGAATGGAAGTCCACAGCAATTGAAAGAAGTGGAGACCCTCGTCTCAAATATGAAAAAGAGCGACAAGGTGAAATTGTTCTCCAATCTGAAATACTCTCATCTCATCCACAAATACATTCACGCGAAAGCATTGCTCATACCGCTGACAGACACCGTACAGGATAAAGCGCGGTTTCCTCAAAAGATATCAGAGTATCTTGCATCGGGGAATCCAATCATCACAACGAACTTCGGCGAGGTTCCCTTCTATTTCAAGGATCAGCAAAATGCTCTTGTTACAAGTCATTATGATGTGACAGAATTTGCCGCAAAGATGGACTTTGTCGATCAGAACCCACAGGCTGCCGGGATCATCGGGATCAATGGAAAAGAGACTGGCCTTAAGTTTTTCGACTACAACAGCTATGGCGCTGAGATCAAGAAAATGGTAATGTCACTGCAATAAAGCTTCCGGATGAAGGTTCTTTTTTTTATTGAAAGTCTTCGTGCTGGTGGGAAGGAACGAAGAATCATTGAGCTCCTTAAAGGTCTCAAGAGATATCCCGATGTCGAGGTGGAACTTGTCCTCACACGGAAGGAGATTCACTATCAGGAAATCTACGACCTGAATATTCCGTTGCACATTATTGAAAGGAAATATCTTAAGAAAGATCCCAGGCTGTTTCTGAAATTCTATAAGGTAGCCCGAAAGTTTGGTCCTGACCTTATTCACGTTTGGGGGCACATGGTTGCTGTATATGCAGTGCCGACAGTGTGGAAGCTTGGAATTCCCCTATTGAACAATGAAATCACGGATGCAACGCCTGGTCAGAAACGACTGGGGAAGGATATTGTATTCAATGCATCGTCCAGAATCATCGCGAATACGAAGGCCGGGCTCATAGCGTATGGGGCACCCGTTGAAAAGAGCGGCGTGATCTATAATGGTTTCAATTTCAACCGGCTTCAGCAACTAGCCCCGAAAGAAGAGATCCGGCAGAAGTTTGACATCGCCACTCCTTTTGTAGTTGCGATGGTAGCCACGTTTTCAGCCTATAAAGATTATAAAACCTATATCAAGTCTGCGCTCGAGGTCCTTGAACAGCGCGACGATGTTACGTTCCTGTGTGTCGGCGACGGGGATGACGGCGCTTTCAAAGCAATGGTTCCCGCTAAGCATGCGAACAGAATTCGTTTCACTGGAAAACAGAACAAGGTGGAGTCGATTATGAATGTCTGCGACATCGGGGTCCTCGCTACGGATGTACGGAACCACGCAGAAGGAATCTCTAATGCTCTGATGGAGTTCATGGCTCTGGCGAGACCTGTGATTGCCACAAACTTCGGAGGCTCCGTTGAACTGGTAGTAAATAATAAAACAGGATTTCTTGTTGAAGCCTTCGATCATGCAGATCTTGGCTCGAAGATTCAGCTTCTACTTCAAGACAGTGACAAACGTATTCGTATGGGTCAGGCTGCGAAGAAACGCATTGAGGATGAGTTTAGCATCGACAGAATGATCTCCTCATTCTATCAGGAGTACAAGTCACTAACAAAAGAGGTGATCCCCAGTTAACCAGCTGGTATCTTCCTTGCTTTCATATTAAAATAAAAAAACCGGACTTGAGGTCCGGTCTTTTTTCTGGTTACATCACTGCGGAATGTTAAAAAATTAAAGCGCAGGAAAAAAATCCCAGATTATCGTATTCATGAAGGAGTTCAACTCCCCAATGGATGTCATTATTTTCTGCTCCCTCTCGGCGCTTATGCTGCTCACAAGACTGCCTGATTGACAATACGAAGGTTGGAAAGCTGAGCCATCTATCCATCCGCATTGTTGCCTTTATCTTACACGATTATGAAACGGCCGGATGTTGCGTGCGGCCCCACCGTTGAACTCTCCTTTCCATCGGAATTCATTCACTATCCCGGCGCGTGCCTGTGGCTGAGGGCGTATTGAATTATCGGTTGTTCTCAAAGTCATCGGGATAGTTCCGGATTGCTGGTCAAATCATACATACCGAAGAGGTTGTTTGCGCTGTTAAACTGCTAGTGTAAGATGATTAACGCCATCCTTTCAACCGTTCAACATCTATGCAACCGTTTGTATAAGATGTTCGGGTATCATTTGTGTGCAATGTGTAGTTTTAACTTACATGTTATGACAGATATCATTGAGATGGACTGTGTGTCCGCTTTCTTTGAGTAAGGAATTTATTTTTAGGATTTGAGGAAAACGTAGAGAGATGAAGGAGAGTGAGAAAGTGACGATATGGAATGCCGACGGAGGACGAAGCGGCGCAGTGGTAAAAGAAAAGTATGAAGTAGTCCGGGACTTTATCGTCTCATTTTTGAAAGAGCATGGAGAAGTTTCCTTCCAGGTCTTGCTGGAGGAGGCAAAGAAGTTTCTCGCAACGCTGGCGATACCCGCAGAGGAATCGGGGTTCCTGGTGATTAAGGTAAAAGGTGATCTCGAGGCAAGAAAGATCCTGCGCAAGCGATGGCTTGTTGGCAGGCAACAGATCATCAAATTGCGCAGGAGTCAACCCGAATAACCCTACTGTTGTTTTTCTGCTTCGGCTGTATGTCTTTCATGCTTGCCTTCGCGAAGCTCTTCTAGCAACTTTTTATTGAACGCAGGAAGATCGTCCGGCTTTCGACTGGTAACCAATCCGTTGTCAGTGACCACTTCCTCGTCCACCCACAGCGCCCCTGCATTCACCAGGTCAGTGCGGATCGACGGATATGAAGTCATCTTTTTCCCTCTGACCAATCCGGCTTCAATAAGCGTCTGGGGTCCGTGACATATGGATGCGATGACTTTCCCTTCATTGAAGAACTCCCTGATTAACTCGATGGAATCCTTATCAAGCCTGAGCTGGTCTGGATTAAGCACTCCACCGGGAAGAACAAGACCGTGATAATCTTCTGAAGTAACATCAGCAACGTGTTTGTCTACTGGTAGTTCAATTCCCCAATCGTCTTCGTCCCACGCCCGGACTTTATCCTTTTGTGGAGACACGATCTCAACAATATAGCCGGCTTTTTCCAGTGCCTCCTTAGGACTTGTCAACTCTGATTGTTCAAAACCATTCTCTGTAAGAATGGCAATACGTTTTTTTGATTCTTCCATACTCAATTATTTTTCGGTTTCAACAACTGCAATTGCCTAAATCTGATACCAAAACAGAATAGCATCATAATCCCGGATTTTTGGTTTCACGGCCCGGAGAGACTTTGTCCGGATGCAAGGTTGCTGGATCCCTCTTCGTGCCCGGGAGGCCCCGACGCCGAGATAAGCCTTATACAACTCTTATACAACCCTATTGGGGAGGATCATCAATGAAGTAGTGGTGAATTTATGTCTAATGTCTCCTGGATTGCCGTTCAGATTCTCATAAAGCCAAAGAGGCCGCCCTGTGCCGGGCGGCCTCTGATTCTCGCTGATTAAGAAATATTACTTATCAGTAGTTGTTGAACCAGTTTCAGGTGTTCCAGTCCCGGAGCCAGTGCTTGAACCTGGGTTAGAAGTAGAACCAGAAGGATCTACGGTAGAACCAGAGCCAGAATTCATGGAGCCGGTAGAATCAGCAGGGGTTGGACCTGCACCTGTTCCATTCAACGAACCATCATTCAAAGAACCATTACCTGAATCGGCAGGAGTATCTTCAACACGTGTTCCATTTGCATCAAAACGATAAACTTTAGCATCTTCTTCTCCAATTACGATAAGATATTCGTTGGTAGAAGAGTTACGATAAACCTTACCTTCTTCCCATCCACTGAATTCAGAACCCTGAAGAGTGCTGCGCAGGGACGCAGGAACTTCACTTGACTGGATGACTTCCATGTCGCGTGTATAGTTTGACATATCACCGGATACCGGAGGTTGACCGCTCACGGAAGAAGAATCGCTCGACACCTGAGCGTTTGCTGCCATCACACTCACGAAGAGCAAAGAGGCAACCATTAACATTAATTTTTTCATAGTTATTTTCGATTATAGTAAAACATTGTTTTACACCCTTTCATACAAAGCAGTGCCTCACAGCCTGAGATCAGATTTAGAGGGTATCTGGTAATTATATTCCACACGGGTCGAAGGTGGCTGTTGATTTTTCCTACACTGCCCAGGCATAACGTTGTAAACACTCTATCAAAAAACAACGATGGCACTAGGCGCAGATCTGGAACTAAGACTCAGGAAGAAGTTCGAACCTTCTTCTTCGGTAAACATGACGTTCCGGGGAAACGATATTGTCGTACAGACTGACCGTGACGGGAATGCCGTATTAATGTTCATTGGTAAGTTCACCCCTCACGGGAAGATCAAAGGAGAACGATACGCCCGGACGTTAAAAGCCGACGCCACCGGAAGGATCATCAAAGACCATTGGGACCTGAAGGGAAAAACGGAGGGATAAAGAAATTGATCCTGCCCTTCAGTTCAGCAGAACTATTATTTTTGCCGTCCTGATGCCCTTACCAAAATTTTTGTCGACCCTCTGGAAAAAGATCGCGCGGATCTTCGCCTACCTTTTTGTCGCGCAGCTGCTTTATATCGTGATTCTGAAATGGGTTGATCCACCAATTACTGCCATTCAATTAGGAGATTGGGTCCAGGGTCACGGTCTCAAACGCGATTACGTAAACATCGAAGAGATTTCGCCCAACGCGCGGCTGGCAGTGATGGCTTCAGAAGATCAACTCTTCCCTGACCATAGCGGGTTTGATTGGAAGAGCATTGAGAAAGCTTACGAATACAATCAAAAGAAACCCGGACGTGTGATGAGGGGCGGGTCGACGATCAGCCAGCAGGTTGCAAAGAATGTATTTCTCTGGAATGGCAGAAGTTACCTCCGTAAAGGACTGGAAGCATATTTCACTTTTATGATTGAGCATATCTGGGGGAAGCGGCGGATTCTCGAGGTTTACCTTAATGTAGCAGAGATGGGGAAAGGTATTTTCGGAATTGAAGCTGCCGCAAGGGTGTACTTTAATAAGTCTGCTGCAAAGCTCACAGCTCGTGAATCTGCTATGATCGCCGCCTGTCTTCCAAACCCCAAGAAGTACACTGTTAAGCCTATCTCGTCGCGGGTCCAGGCGCGCTATCCCAAGATCGAAGTACAGATGCGTTTCCTTAAAACAGACCCCGATGTGGCCCTACTCCTCTCCGATGAGAAAGACCATCCCTCAGTCTCGCGTAAGGGAAGCTGAATTGCTAACGTTCCCGTTTTTTTTAATTGGACTATAGCCACCTTCTTGCCCGTCGGTCACCGGCTAAGACCGATCTTTTTCTTACCTTTGCCGCTTCATTTTTTTCGAAACCATGATTGCAGTTAATAATTTATCCCTTCAGTTCGGGAAACGCGTATTGTTTGATGAGGTCAACCTGAAGTTCACTGGCGGGAACTGCTATGGTGTCATTGGAGCCAATGGTGCCGGGAAGTCGACCTTCCTGAAGATTCTTGCAGGGGATATCGATCCCACCCGTGGAAACATCTCCATGGAACCCGGCAAAAGGATGGCGGTCCTTAAGCAGAACCACCATGAATTCGATGAAGTAAGCGTATTGGATACAGTAATGATGGGCCATGGAAAGCTGTGGAGCATCATGCAGGAAAAGGATGAAATTTATGCACGTCCGGACTTTTCAGAAGAGGATGGCATAAGGGCATCGGAACTCGAAGCGGAGTTTGCTGAAATGAATGGCTGGAACGCCCAGTCAGATGCGGCTGCTCTCCTCAGCGGTCTCGGCATTGCGGAGGAAGACCATTACAAGTTGGTCAAAGAACTCAGCGGAAATGAGAAGGTTCGTGTCCTTCTTGCTCAGGCGCTTTTTGGAAATCCGGATATCCTCATCCTCGATGAACCTACCAACGACCTGGATATTCATACGATCTCTTGGCTGGAGGACTTCCTTCTTGATTTCAAGAACACTGTCATAGTCGTATCTCACGATCGTCACTTCCTGGATACTGTATGTACGCATATTGTGGACATCGACTTCAAGGCAATCCGACTTTACACCGGTAACTATACTTTCTGGTATCAATCCAGTCAGATTGCACTTCAGCAACGTTCTTCTGCAAACAAGAAAGCTGAAGAAAAGAGAAAAGAGCTTCAGGAGTTCATCGCGCGATTCAGTGCGAACGCTTCGAAGTCGCGGCAAGCCACGAGCCGTCGTAAACTTCTTGAGAAGATTAATGTGGATGACATTCAGCCATCCACGCGTCGATACCCGGCAATCATTTTCCAACAGAAGAGAACGGCGGGTGACCAGATCCTGCATATTGAGCACCTCACCTACGCTCCGGCGGGGAATACCTTGTTCAAAGGACTCGACCTGTATGTGAAGCGTGGTGACAAGATCGCGTTTCTCAGCAAGGAAAGTCTTGCCATAACATCGTTGTTTCAGATTCTTGCAGGTGAGTTGCAGCAGACTTCCGGGCATTTCAAGTTCGGACAAACTATTACCACAGCATACCTGCCGAGTAACAACGAACCATACTTCAACACCAATGACAACCTCATTGACTGGTTGAGACAGTTTGCCGAAGATGAAAACAAGGATGAGGTGTACATTCGCGGCTTCCTTGGAAAGATGCTTTTCTCCGGAGAAGAAGTTTTCAAGAAGGCGAATGTGCTTTCGGGGGGTGAAAAGATGCGCTGCATGATTTCGAGAATGATGCTTGCAGGAGCGAACGTTCTTATCCTGGATGAACCTACCAATCACCTTGATCTGGAATCCATTACAGCTTTCAACAACGCACTGAAGGATTTCCCGGGAACGGTGCTCTTCACGTCTCATGACCATGAGTTCACGAATACTGTGGCTGACAGAATTGTCGAGATCACGCCTAACGGTTTCATTGACAAGCTGATGACGTACGATGATTATATCGTTGATCCGAGAGTTGCCGAGCAGAAAGAGGCTCTGTACGGAAGCGCTGTAAACTCTTAAGCATATTGTGTGAAGGAAAAGCAGGTGAAAAATCCTGCCTTTCTTAGACTAAATATTCTGTTCGCCCGTCAATGGGTGTGCTATCCTCCACTTTCATGGCAAAATCCAAGATCACATTCAGTTACGTTTTCCGAACCATCATCTGGCCAAGGAAGAAATTTCTTTTCATAGGTCTGTTCCTCATCCTCGTCAGCACCTTCGCGGGCCTTGTGCTTCCCTGGCTTTCGAAGTTTATCCTCGATGACGTCATTGCGCACAAGAAAGGAGTCGGCGAGTTGCTCAAGTATCTGGGCATCATCACCGGGTCTATTGTTATCAATGCTATTGCGTCCTATCTGCTTACCCAGCTTCTCAGTGTAGAGGCTCAACGTTATATCAGCATTCTACGGGCCGACGTGCAAAAGCATCTGCTCAAGCTTCCAGTCCGGTTTTTCGATAATCAAAAGACCGGTGCTCTGGTATCACGAGTGATGACCGACGTAGAAGGAGTGCGTAATCTGGTGGGAACCGGGTTCGTGCAGCTCGTAGGCGGCGTACTGCGCTCGGTGATCTGCCTGGGTGTTCTTATCTATATCAGTCCGGCACTAACCGCTTACATCCTTATCCCGGTCAGTGTTTTCGGTTTGATTTCCATGAAGGCTTTTGGAAAGATCAGACCAATCTTCAGGGAGCGCGGTAAACTCAATGCAGATGTAACAGGGCGTCTTACTGAGACTCTGAATGGCGTAAGGGTGATCAAAGGCTTTAATGCAGAGGTTCAGGAGTCGCTGATCTTTGAGCAAGGTGTAGCCAGGCTGTTTCACAACGTAAAACAGAGCCTGACGGCGACAAGCCTGGTGACCAGTGCAGGCACGTTGTTACTCGGACTGGCCAGTGTTGGCATTATGGGATACGGAGGCGCTCAGATAATGAAGGGAGATATGGCTGTGGGTGATCTGGTCCAGTTTATTCTGTTCCTGGGTTTTCTTGTAGCTCCAATTCTCCAGATGAGCAATATTGGCAGTCAGTTGACCGAAGCGTTTGCAGGTCTGGATCGTACGAAAGAGCTGATGGACACGCCAACAGAGGACGAAAGCGGGATGCGGACAAACGCGATCGGACCTATTAACGGGCATGTGGTGTTTACGGACGTATCCTTTGCCTATGAAGAGGGCAAGGATGTTTTGAAAGATATCAACTTCGAAGCACCTGCGGGAAGTGTCACCGCGTTGGTGGGAACTTCCGGTTCAGGCAAGACGACTATCGCAGGATTAGCCGCATCATTTCTGACTCCAGTGGGTGGCATTGTATCTGTGGATGGACACGACCTTTCGAAAGTGAAACTGGAGTCATACCGGAGCCAGTTGGGGGTTGTGCTTCAGGACGACTTTCTATTCGAGGGGACGATTCGCGAGAACATCTTGTTTCCGCGCCCGAACGCGACAGAGGAACAGTTGCTGCAGGCAGTGAAGGCGGCGCACGTGGATGAGTTCACAGAACGATTTGAAAACGGCCTGGATACCCTTATCGGTGAGCGGGGCGTGAAGTTGTCCGGCGGACAACGTCAGCGTATAGCCATCGCAAGGGCTATTCTCGCCGATCCCAGAATTCTTATACTGGACGAAGCAACGTCTAACCTCGACACAGAATCGGAAGCATATATTCAGGCAAGTCTGAAGACACTGATGAAAGACCGGACCAGTTTCGTGATAGCACACCGTCTGAGCACCATCCGCCAGGCCGATCAGATCCTGGTTATAGAGCAGGGCCGTATCGCGGAACGCGGCACACATGACGAGCTGATTTCAAGAAAGGGTCGTTACTTTGAACTGTACACTTATCAGGCGCGGATCTGATCGAACGAATAATCATTTGCACAATGATGCGTTTTGATGCTCCCGTCGTCGATGAATTCCAAAATTTTTTCTTCGGCCATTCAGGGAAATCGAATTTTTATTCTTTAACTTTTGGCTAACAAAACATTTATTGCTATGGCAAAGAAAGCAAAAAAGGCAGCGAAAAAATCAGCTCCAAAAAAGGGAGCTAAGAAAGCTGCAAAGAAGTCGGCTAAGAAGGCCGCAAAGAAATCAGCTAAAAAGGCAGCGAAGAAGTCTTCTCCTAAGAAAGCTGCTAAGAAGTCTGCCTCTAAGAAGTCTGCGAAGAAAGCAGCGAAGAAGGCGGCTCCCAAAAAGTCAGCTAAGAAAGCTGTGAAGAGGGCTGCTAAGAAATCAGCTCCGAAAAAAGCAGCAGCGCCAAAGAAGTCTAATCTTGCAGCGCTGAAGAAAAGAGCGAAGCAGAAACTTCAGGAGAAAGAGGCTGCGATCTCCACTGAGAGATCTGCCGTTGCCGCGGAGTCCGCTGCTGCAGTAGATGCACCAGCAAGTTCAGAAGTAGAAACAACTTCAGAGCCGCAGCAGACCGATCTTTTCGGTGGTCAGGGCAATCAGTAATCGTGTCCCTGCTACAAAAGGGTGAAATGCTTTTTTGTACAACATAGCATAAAGGGTGTTCCGGACACCCTTTTTTGTTGCCCATCTCCTACCAAACAAAAAGCCACGGAATGAATTCATCGCGAGGCTTATCATAAGGGATCCTGATTGATGCTATTCGAATAATACGCTTCGGTATCTCTTAGTATCGGCCAGTGCCGCGGCGACGCCTTTTCCTACAGAGAGCAGGGCTTCATCATCGATGTGGACAGGGAGCTTGATCTTTGATTGAAAGCGCTCTCTCAATCCTCTAAGCATTGCGTTTCCACCCGTAACATGAATTCCGTTTTCGTAGATGTCGGCGGCAAGTTCAGGAGGACAGATCTCCAGAGTTTGAACAATACCGTGCTCGATCGCCGCTATTGACTTATCAAGAATGCTCACGACCTCGAAGTGATCGATCCTTCTTGTCACAGGTAACCCTTCGACGAGGTCCTTCCCTTTCACCATCATAGGCTCAGGAACTTCAGAGAGGTTGTTGATAACCGCTCCTACATTGATCTTGATCTGTTCGGCGGTTCTCAGGCCGATAGCCATATTATAATTCCGGCGGAAGTGATCCTGGATAGCTTCATCGAACGTATCACCTGCAGCCTTCACAGACTGGAATGCTGCTATTCCTGACAAGGAGATCACAACGATCTCAGTGAGTCCTCCTCCGATATCAATTACCATCTTTCCTTCAGGCTCACGGATATTCAATCCAAGGCCCATTGCCGCTGCGAGGGGTTCGTACAAAAGGTACGTGTGGCGTGCGTTGAACTGGTCGAGAGCATCCCGCAGCGCCCGACGTTCAACTTCCGTGGTGCAGAATGGAATTCCGGCGATGATGTGGTCATAGCCCCGCAGGAATGATTTGGAGTTATCCACGCGATGAACCATTTCACGGATCATCTTACTTGCTGAATCATAGTCAGCGATCACGCCACCTTTGAGTGGTTTTACTGGTTTAAGCTCAACATGGTTCTTTTCAAACATATTGAACGCGCTATCACCAACTGCCTTCACTTCATGGCTTTCGGCATCAAACACGATATATGAGGGCTGGGAGAGAAGTATTCTCCTCGTATCACTCACGAGTGTGTTTGTGTTGCCGAGATCAATGGCGAAGCTCTTATTCCGAAACATGCTGAAGCTCATCAAATTCTGTAGAGGGTTTTAAAAGGTTGAGGGATGCTCCGATCAATTTTCGCCCGTTCACAAAAATTGACCAACTTATATGAATGCAAATATCGTAACTTCAAAAGGTCAAGCAAACCATTAAGAGATTATGTCTAACCATTCTGCCAAATCAAGAAGAAGTTTTCTGAAGAAAGCGTTAGGTACTGCTATCATCAGTGGAACTACTCCCATAATATTACATGGGACACCGAAAAAGATCGTCGAGCTTAAAGCTGCACGTCCCGAAGGAACTTTTGCGAAGAATGATAACATCAACGTCGCCATGATTGGAATGGGGATCATGGGTTTTTCCAACGCGGACGTAAGCTCTAAAATCCCGGGTGTGAAGATCGTTGGTGTGTGTGACCTTTACAACGGGAGGCTTGAACGCAGCAAAGAAATAATCGGCAAAGATATATTTACAACGCGCGACTACAGGGAAGTTCTCGACAGAAAGGATGTGGACGCAGTCATCGTTTCGACAAGTGACCACTGGCACGACCACATTGCAATCGAAGCAATGAACAAAGGTAAACACGTTTATGTGGAGAAACCGATGGTCCACAAGCTTGACGAAGGACAGGCTGTGATCGATGCGCAGCGAAAAACCGGCAAGGTACTCGAAGTTGGAAGCCAGCGGGTGAGCTCAGTAGTGACACTGAAGACCAAAGAACTTTATGAATCCGGCGTGATTGGGGACCTTATCGTCGTGGAGACGTGGATGGATCGTCATAGCTCCAATGGGGCATGGCAATATTCTATTCCGACTGATGCCAGCGCCACGACCGTTGACTGGGAGAAATTCCAGGGTGACGCTCCAAAGCGTGAGTTTGATCCGGTTCGCTTTTTCCGTTGGAGAAATTATCAGGACTACGGCACAGGAATGGCCGGCGACCTTTTCGTACACCTCTTCTCTGCTGTTCATACTATCCTCAGCTCGGCCGGACCGAACCGCATTTACTCTACAGGGGGTCTCCGCTATTGGAAAGATGGCCGTGACGTTCCTGACGTTTCCCTTGGGCTGTTTGATTATCCACAGTCGAAGACGCATCCGGCATTCAATCTTCAGATGCGCGTGAACTTCGTGGACGGAAGTGAAGGTGGTGAAGGACTGCGACTGATTGGAACAGATGGTTTTATTGACATGGGTTGGGGCGGCGTAAAAGTGGTACGGAACAAGATCTCCAGTCAACCTTCGTATGGAGGATGGGATTCATTCAACACCTTTTCCGCAGCGCAGCAGGGCGAATATGAAAAGTGGTTCAAAAGTAAATATCAGCCCGTGGCCAGGGTGAAGGAATCCGACATCGAATTTAAAGCACCGGCAGGCTACAGCGCTAACGTGGATCATCATCAGAACTTCTATAATGGCATCCGGAAAGGAACAAAGGTGGTGGAAGATGCCCTCTTTGGTATGCAGGCTGCAGGTCCGGCACTCGCCAGTAATAAGAGCTACTTTGAAAAGAAGATCATCGAGTGGAATCCCGAACAGGCAAAACTGATCTCATGATCTGCAGCTGCTCACCGGAAAAAATTTCATTTTAAAAAAAGAACATACAGGTGCATTCCAACTTACACTTCTGAATCTTCAGTAAGCTGTAGTGAATGCATTCTCTTTTATCCGGTGGTTTTTCTCCGAGAAGGCAGGCTGCAACGGGAACGTCAGCCTGAACTTGGTGCCTTTGTCTATTGTCGAGGAAAAGGATACTGTTCCACCCAATCGTTCGACGGCCTTTTTCACGATGAACAGACCAAGTCCGTTACCCTTCGAGCGATCATTTCCACGGAAGTACATTTCAAAAATCCGGGAGTGGAATTTCTCATTGACGCCGTCACCGTTATCCTCCACCTCCAGGATAAGGCTCCCCTCCTGCTGATGCGCCTTCAACCGGATGAAGGCCTTCTCGTAACGGCAAAACGAGATCGAATTCTCGACGAGATTTTCTACAATCATATGGAGCATCGCAGGATAGGACGAGAAGGTTGCCGGCAGTACGCACGAAGTATAGGTCCGGATATTTTTTTCTTCGATCTGAACCCTGAATGTTTCAAGGACCTGATGGAAGATATCGGGTATACTTACCTCTGAGAACTGAAGTTGTTGTGAGCCGAGGTCTGAGATAGCCTGAAGTTTCAGGAGCATCTTGTCAAGGTTGGTCGCGGTTTCCCTCACCTTGGCAAACAACTCCAGAGCAGATGGATCACGAACTGTGATGTTAGCCACTTCAACCAGACCGAGGAACGTTGTCAGCGGGCGCCGGAAGTCGTGGGAAGCCCTGTAAAAGAATGTATCGAGCTCTTTGTAGGCGGTTCTCAATTCGGAGGTACGTTCTTCGACCTTCGCCTCAAGCTCCTTATGACTTTCAGCGATGAGGTGATACGCCTTCTTCAGCTCGCCGGCCTGATCCTGTATTTCCTCCTTCTGATTAACGATTTCCATATGCGCCGTCTTGATCTCCTTGTTATACTTATAACTCTTGTATGCGAGGAGTGAGACAAGAACGAAGGCAACGACCACGAAGATGAGTATAAAGTTCTGAAGACTGATCCGCGCCACCTGCAGTTGGATCTGATTCGATTGAAGTAACTTCTCCTGATTCAGTAGCTGAATTTCCTTGTCTTTCTGATCGGTCTGGTACAATGCCTGCATCTCAGCAAGTTTCGTGGCACTGGTTTCATAATACACACTGTCGTTGAGGTTCGCGTAGCGCTTGTGCCACCTGAGTGCCTCTGCAGGATTTCCCTTCAACTCAAAATACTCCGACCAGTAAAAACAATTCTCCATCTGCAGCTCCAGCGATGCCGTCTCGCGTCCCAGTTTTTCGGCGCGTGCCAGGTAAATCTCGGCACTATCGTACTGCTGAAGATGAGTGTGCAGGCTACCGATACTGTTGTAAGCGATTCCGATGTTAAACTTGTTGCTGATCTGCTTCTCTATCGTCAGCGCGCGGAACTGGTAGTCAAGTGCCTTCCTGAAATCCCTCTGTTCTTCGAAAACCAATCCCAGGTTATAGAGGCACGCGGAAACGCCTTCACGATGACCGAGCTTTTGACGGAGATCGAGTGCTTTCGACAACCATATCACAGCGTCGTCATACTTCTTCTGCTGGAAGAAAATGACACCCTTTACATTGTAAGAATTTGAAAGACCAAAAGCATCGTTAATTTCAGTTCTGATCTTCACGGACTTTTCAATAAAGTCGAAGGCATCCTTGAAGTTCCGTTGGTTC
>JAEYXN010000171.1 GCA_023431285.1 Bacteroidota bacterium | reverse complement strand
CATATGGGCTATGGAACTCGTTTGCTTTCGGATCGATTTGCATCCAACGACCCAACGTTGGTTCATACGTTCTGAATTCAGTTGAGTAAATGTTCAGATTCAATTCATCCTGCGTTTCCCAACTTTGATACTTGAAGTCTTGAGGGGTCGTGTTTTCTCTCGTATAGCTGTTAAACGTCAGCCCAAACGGATAGTAATCATCCATCTGCACAACCGGCGACTTTACTTGAGTCACTTTGAAGTCATCGAAGTAAACATCAATCGGCGTAGTCTCCTCGTTACTCAGAAAGACGTATACATATCCCGCTACATCAATCGTGATCTCAGGGCTGAACAACCTTTCATGGGCCACGTCCTGGCCCGTTTCTTTCGGAGTCGCGCTAATTCGGCGGTATCCCGATTTCGAAGTTATCAAATTATAATCACGATCGAAAACCAGCCAGTTAAGAAAAGCTTTTGGTCCTGTCCCGGAACTTCCGGAAGTGTTGGTTGCAGCATGACCAGCGAATGGGAAGGAACTTGTGCTACTTGTGAAACCTCCTCCATCAATTACTGTCCCTGACGAAGTATTCCCTGAAGAAATCAGTGTTGCTACCTGAGAAATGAAGGTGTTAAGGGCCGCTGTCCTATTGCCGCTGACCGGATCCACATATTTTGCGTACACCTCTGCATTGATCTTATCCCCCGGCATTACACTGATTGAGCGGGCAAGTCCGTATTTTTCATTAGTGCCACCCGAAAGACGTTGAGCATATCCTGTTACAGTAGTAGGAGAACCTCCATTGGTACGATCGAAAGCAAAATACTGAACCTTCCTGGCATTCTGAACGCGTAGGAAATTCGCAGTCTCATTGGCCGAATTAGAAGGCTCGAACGTCGCAAGATTTGCATCGGTTTCCAGCTTCGTTGTGAATGTCACTCTTATATTCCCTAAGTGATCCTTTAAATGGTATTGATACTCACTTCCGTTTGGAATAATCCGACCCTCCTCATGATTGATAAAAACCAATGACGTGCTTCCTGTTCCCTCGTATACGAATTCACCGGCATAGTCAGTGCGCTTCTCCAGAGCGCCACTGGCAGCGTAAACCATCTGTGACAACTTCCTGCCAGTAGCATCATAAATGTAACGTAAATACCTGCCGTCGCTCTTCACCACCTTCTCAACGAGGTTTAAAAAGTTGTAGGTGATACGGCTGTTGCCGTTACCAGTTGTGCCGTCCGTGATAAGCTTGTTTTGGTCCTTAAACATGTTTCCGTTGTCGTCGTAAGCATAATCGTCTCCGCTATTCGTACCGTTCACAAAACCTTCCGTGGCAACCGCAGCGTCTGCCACCTTCATCAGCCTTGTGCCATTATAAGTGTAAGTAAGGTTATCCATTGCGCCGTAGGTAGTAACGCCTCCGGTCACTCCTGTCCTCCCGTTGCGTTGTAAGTATAGAATGTTACCATTTAAATCATATCCTGTCGCTGACCCATTGGCAATCTTCTCGTTAAAACGGTTATTCTTTGCAGTAAGGGTATTATAATATTTTGCTTCCCCCAAGCGATTCATCACATCATACGTATAGCCATAAGACTGATTCTGCCCATCAGCGCTCTTCCACAAAATTTCACTGATATTACCATTGAATTGGGGAGCCCCTCCATTAATTGTTGGCGTGTTGTAATTCAAGCTCATCGTGAACAGGTCGCCCTCTCCAGGCATAACCAGATCATTCACTTTCGTGAGCCATCCTCTTATGTTGTAATTGTAGTCAACGCTCTGTTTAAAAAGCCGAGAACCGTCTGCCGCGGACTCTGGGTCTTCGTTATGTAGCTTTTTATCAATAAGCTGGCCGAGCTCATTGTATTCGTTCATCGCTAACAATTTCCATCCTCCGGTATTGAGTTTATGCCAACTCTTCAGAAGACGCCCCGCATGATCAAAATTGTATTTACGTTCCACTGTTTGAACTCCTCCCGTACCCTCGTTATGAACAGTTTTCGATCTGATCAACTTGGTGAAATCAAAAAGACTCGTTATCCGATCGGTTCCTCCGATTGCATTTGATGTAACGTTTTGAATGGGACGATATTTGTCATCATAATAACTCACCGATTTTAACCAAGACGTTCCACCTGCGATTCCGCCATCAAGAATCTTGATCATCGCACCAGTTACTTGTCCTTTCACCAACGCATTCTCCGAAGTCGGCTGACTATAAGTAATAAGATCAATAGTCTCGGAAAGGCTTTCATTCTTATAATTAAATACTGTGGCCCAGGATGACTTAAACCTATAATCATCGTAGTACGTCACGGTTAAATATCTATTCAAATCTAACGCTGAATTCGTTGTCAACACCGGGTAAGACTTGTTCGTATAAGCGTGAACGCTTCCACCCACATTACCCACATACTGCTCAAAGAGTTTTGTCCACGACTTTGCATAATGCTTGTTTACGGCGGATTGCATCGAATCCGGATGAAGCAAAACAGAGGTATCTTTAATTCCGGTCAGTATTGGTCTATTAGTCTCATCATATTTCGTGAACGACCAATATTTGATCGGGCCGCTACGCTGATTTCCGTCCTGGGTTGCTACCAGCCTGTCACGTTTATCATATACCATATAGACAGGCTCAGCGGCAGGGACTTGTTTTATTGTCACACGTTTTCTCTCGTCATACCGGTAACGAAAGGCCCAGCTTTTCAGAAACGTCTCTTTCGTTGCATCAGTCGCACCGGATTGGTGATACTTTGTGGCCAAAAGATATATTGCCTGGGGAGGCAGGACACAAACTAAATTATCGTAATTGTCATAGATGTAATAGGTTTGCGCCCATTGTCCAGCCGGTGCCTGCACCTTTTTTAGAATTACTTTCCCAGTATTATCGGTAAACTCTATTACTTCGTTAAAGTGCTCGTCTTTCGTAGAAGTCTTCCGAAGCTGATTTTGCGGGTAGTAGACTATTGATGATCCAATCTTGGAATTCACTTTACCCAACAAATAAGTTGCATCGGGGGGCGTGTATGTCCATTTCATTACTTCATTTGCAATATTTCCCTGGTACAATAACTTGACCGTGCGATCAGTGTTTGAGGTATAACTATTTATGACATCGGGTTGCCAGACAGTACCCGGAGCACCCTGTTCCATCACTCGATTAAGAGGACTTGCTTCAAACACTGTTACAGCAAATGGCGCTTGATCTGAAGGTAGCACTCCACCTGTTTGATAAAAAGCATACTGTTTTCCCGAACTATAATTCGATGAACCAGACGTTCTCAGCGCATCCGGCTTGAACATGCCATCGTTTCCATCAGTGTATGGTAAATATTTCCGTACCTCACGCCCAATTTCATCATAGGCCTGTGTTTGTACAAGGTCTTTTTTAGAAGGACTTGCTTGAACATTCACTGTTTGGATAGATCTTCCAAGACCATCAAAATAAGAGTAACTAGTCGACTTTTCATTGATCGTCGCATTTGCAATTTGAGCTTCTGTCGTCTTCCCGGGAACCGTGATATTTGTTGTCTCAATAAAATTGTTATCGTAGTCCACAGCCAGTACGTAGTCGGAATTTGCAGAAGGCGTACCTGCGCTGTTCACTGCCCTCACTCGATAATAGACTTTAGTTCGGCTTGTAATATTCGTTACCGAATAACTAGTGCCAGTGATAGGTAGATTATTAAAACCTGGAAGAAAGGTGCTGAATGAACTGGTTGATGATAAATCTAACCGATAACCATTGCTCGCAGGAACGCCACTTACTGGATTCCAGCTTATCGTAAAATAGGAAGATCCCACATTGGTTGCCGGATGACCCGCAGGCTTTGAAGGAGCGGTAATCACAGTTTTAGTCGCAGAGTTCGCTGAAGAGCCGTTAGAATTAACCGATCTAACCC
>JAEYXN010000151.1 GCA_023431285.1 Bacteroidota bacterium | reverse complement strand
CCTGCGGGGAAGATGATGCATGGTTTTATGATTCCGATGACGAGGGGCGCCGTAATCTTTGTGGACTCGGCAAGAAGGACTTTTGATCTAAGCCCGATATTGTTAGCCAGCTCCTGCAGATGATCAGTCCAGTCATGGAGAGGAATTACTTTTCTTCGTAACCAGATGAGATAGGAGTACCCGCCGATCAGACGAACGATGCCAAGAACAAATCCGCAGATCCAGAAGAGGAAGATCCATTCTTTGTACAGCGCAATGGCGTCCAGCCACGACGTTGCTTTTACCAGGGAATCTCCGGATGTCCTTGCGGCGGAAATGAATGCTCCTTGATATTTGGTAACGTTTCCGGCGGATAGAGGCGCTGTTGGATCAAAATATATGATGAAAGTCGCGGCGACGCTTATGAAAAGAAGCATCAGGGAAACCCCGGCGATGGCATAGCGCACCTGCGATTTTTGTGGCGATATAAATTTCAGCAGTGCTTTCGCGATGAGCAGCGCAAACAATCCTTGCCAAAAGGAATGCAGCAACGCAAAGGCTAGTGCTTCGGAGACTGCGTCAAACAGAAATGAATTCATTTTTCACCTCCTTCAAGTTTTTCCAAATACTTTTTGATCTGTTCAATCTCATCACTCGAAGAGCGATTATTACCCAGCGCGCTGATCACGAGTTGGGCGGCGGATCCTCCGAACACCGTGTCGATCATTCGCGTCACAATTTGTTTCTGGGTGCTCTCCTGGGACGAGACGGCTTTGTATAGATGAAGCTTCCCGTTCTTTTGGCGTGTCACCAGACCTTTTTCATACATGATTTGCAGAAGTTTCAGAATGGTGGTGTAGCCGTTGGCGTTGTCTCCGCCGAGAGCTTCATGCACTTCTTTGACCGAAACGGCCTCTTTGCCCCACATTGCCTGCAGGATCTCGAGCTCTTTTTCGGTGGGTTTAATCTCCTTTTTTGTCATATACGAAACATTTCGTACAACATTACAATAGAGTACGGAGAGAGCCAAGTTTTGTTACGAAATAATTCGTAGAAGTTGGAAATGGTCAATGCAATTTGAGACCCGGAGCAGCAGGGCCGGAGAGGAATTCAAAGATCTTGGAATTTAGGGGAGGTAGGATCATGGTCTGCGATTTCTACAGATATGAAGCCGGCCGTTGGATTGACCATGGTACAAAGATTTTATGAGCTCAAGTGTGGAGCGGTTGCTCTACCCTGATTGTAAAACCTAAAACATCTATTATGCTACGCTGGTCAGTTATATTCTTCGTGATCGCAATCATCGCAGCCATCTTCGGTTTCGGTGGGATTGCAGAAGGTGCAGCGGATATCGCGAAAGTGCTGTTCTTTATTTTCCTTGCGCTTTTCGTGATTGCCATCCTTTTTGGAGCAAGTATCTTTAAAAGATAAAGTCCTGGAATCCCTTAGTGGATTCCAGGTTTTCTTTCCCCCCTCCCACGTAGTTCGCCTTCTCAACAGGCGCGACTTCGCCTTTGTCTGCCCCCTGGAATAAGGATTCTCAAAAAACCATTTTCTGAGTGGAAATGCGGGTTCATTTCCTGAATCTCCAAAGCTGGGACGGCTGTCCCAAATAGATATCCCGTATATATCCCGTATATGTCCCGTATATATCCCGTAGTTGTTCCGTACTTTAATAGATACGGGATATCTACGGAATATCAGGGAAACATGAACGCAATATATACGAGATATCGCTATGGCTTGTTCAATTAAAAATGCAGGCAGGGACCCTGCGTGAGCGGCTGAGCGGCATGTTTGAGCCCGAAATGGAATGTGGGTGGCATGGCGAGTAGCGAAGACGCGACCTGAGCGACAGGCCTTGCGGGTGGCAGCGAAGGGCACGCCCCAATGGATTAATAAGGCAAAAAAAAGCCCTCCCGAATGAACGGGAGGGCAACAAACCAAACCCCTCTAACCTAACGTCCCCCGAACCACCAGGGGATTTTCACCAATCCTTAAACCTACTACTTTAACAGGGCCATGAGGTGTTTAGTTCTTAAGACCATCGCTGATCCAACATTCTAATCCTCTTATAATTACGATATGGCCCCTGCTCTTTTTTAAAACGTTTTCGCTCCTGAATTATTTTAAGTGACTATATCCGACTTCGTGCAATAGCCCCCCCGTTAGCTGATCACCGCGGCGTTTTCGAGGTTTTCGAAAACGAACTCCACATCATTCTTCAGATCCACAAAAATCAGGGAGTCTTTGTGAATTGTCCCTGCGAGGATCTGTTTGCTCAGTTCATTGAGGAGCTCGCGCTGCAACACCCTCTTCAGCGGACGCGCACCATATTGCGGGTCGAATCCGAGCTTTGAAAGTCGCTCACGCGCTGGTTCTGAAACTTCGATTTTCACACCAGCCTCTTCCAGACGCTTCCTCACCATGTCGACCTGTATGTCGACAATCTTGCGAACGTCGGCTCTGCTCAACGGACGGAACATGATGATCTCATCAATCCTGTTGATGAATTCAGGTCGAACCGACTTTCTTAAAACCGAAAGCACTTCTTCCTTCGTTGTTTCGAGGACGTCGAAGTAATTGCTCTCCGTGATCTTCTCGAAGTTTTCCTGGATCAGCTGAGAGCCGATGTTGGTCGTCATGATGATGATCGTATTCTTGAAGTTGGCCACGCGACCTTTGTTGTCGGTCAGCCTTCCTTCATCGAGGACCTGCAGCAGAATGTTAAAGACATCCGGGTGCGCCTTTTCGATTTCATCAAGCAGTACAACCGAATAAGGTTTCCTGCGCACCGCTTCGGTCAGCTGTCCACCTTCATCATAGCCCACGTATCCCGGAGGCGCACCAATGAGTCTGCTCACACTGTGACGCTCCTGGTACTCACTCATGTCAATGCGTACCATCGCGTTGTCATCATTAAACAGATAGTCCGCCAGCGCCTTCGACAATTCAGTCTTACCAACACCAGTGGTACCCATAAAAATGAATGAACCAATCGGACGCTTAGGATCCTGCAAGCCTGCGCGACTGCGTCTTACCGCGTCGCTCAATGCCTGGATGGCCTCTTCCTGACCGGCCACACGTTTACCGAGCTCTTTCTCCAGGTAGAGCAGTTTCTCCCTCTCACTCTGCAA
Source organism: Bacteroidota bacterium (assembly GCA_023431285.1). Taxonomy (GTDB): domain Bacteria; phylum Bacteroidota; class Bacteroidia; order Cytophagales; family Cyclobacteriaceae; genus Ohtaekwangia. Next base: position 23,572 of record JAEYXN010000151.1, on the reverse strand, counting down.
CATCTTGCTCACCGGAATGCCCGTCCATTTCGCCACCACTTCGGCGATGTCTTCACTATCGACCTCCTCTTTCAGCAGAGATTTCTCTCCCTGCATTTCCTTCATTCTGTTTTGAAGCTCGTTGAGCTTTTTCTCAGCTTCGGTAATCTTTCCGTAGCGGATCTCGGCAACTTTTCCGTAGTCACCAGCCTTCTCTGCGTGCTCAGCTTCAGTCTTGAGACGATCAATGTGTTCCTTTTCGCGCTGGATGCCATGAACCACTTCCTTTTCCCTTTCCCACTTCGCTTTCAGTGAGTTTCTTGCTTCCGACAGCTCGGCAATGTCGCGAGTCAGGATAGACTCTTTCTCAACGTCCTTTTCTCGGCGAATGGCTTCGCGCTCGATTTCAAGTTGCATGATCCTCCTGTTTAGCTCATCAAGCTCTTCAGGGAGTGAGTCCATTTCCAGACGAAGCTTCGATGCTGCTTCATCCATCAGGTCGATTGCCTTATCCGGAAGGAAACGATCGCTGATGTATCGACTTGATAATTCAACAGAGGCAATGACCGCATCATCTTTGATCCGCACTCCGTGGTGCAATTCATATTTGTCTTTGATACCGCGCAGTATAGAGATAGAATCTTCTACGCTGGGCTCGTCAACCATTACAGACTGAAAGCGGCGTTCAAGCGCTTTATCTTTTTCAATATACTTCTGATATTCCTTGAGTGTGGTCGCACCGATCGCATGAAGCTCACCGCGTGCAAGCGCAGGCTTCAGAAGGTTAGCCGCATCCATCGCACCTTCACCGCCTCCACCTGCTCCGATAAGCGTGTGGATCTCATCAATGAAGAGGATTATCTGACCGTTTGAGTCAGTGACTTCTTTAATCACTGCTTTCAGACGTTCTTCAAACTCACCTTTATATTTCGCACCCGCGACAAGCAGACCCATGTCAAGAGACACGAGAATCTTTTCTTTCAGATTTTCAGGCACGTCACCATTCACGATGCGTTGCGCCATCCCTTCGACGATCGCTGTTTTTCCCACGCCGGGTTCTCCCAACAGAATAGGGTTATTCTTTGTTCTGCGTGAAAGGATTTGCAGCACGCGACGGATCTCTTCATCGCGACCGATCACCGGATCAATCTTGCCCGCCTTCGCCAGCTCGTTAAGATTCTTGGAGTAACGTTCAAGCGATTTGTATTTTGCCTCGGCGTTCTGGTCTGTGACCGTCGCGCCGCCGCGCAGTTCCTTAATTGCTTTTACAAGTGCGCTCTTATCAAAGCCGGCATCTTTCATGATCGCAGATACCTTGTCTTTGGTAGCAAGAATCCCTAAGATCAAATGCTCGATGGCGATGTATTCATCTTTGAATTCACGAAGCTCTTTCTCTGCCGACTGCAATACACTGTTGGTTGCTGACGACAGGTAAGGCTGAGAACCCGATACACGAGGATACGCGTTCAGGATTTCCTCAAGCTTAGAGTTGAGAATGGTGGAGTTGACACCAAGTTTTTTGAAGAGGTACTGCGACACGTTTTCATCAGTTTCCAAAATCGCTTTGAGCACGTGCCCTGGCTCAATAGCCTGCTGCTGTCTGCTCATCGCAATCTCAGCGGATTTTTGCAGCGCCTCCTGCGACTTTATCGTAAACTTTTCAAAATTCATGGTTGTATGTTTTGCCGATACCGTATCAAATCACAATCCACATCAGGGAAAGAAACGGAACGGGAAATAATGGCATCTTCAAAGACGGGTATTAGAATTTTTTTAAGTCTTTTTGGCTTGGTAGTAGACAATATTTCTGATTTTAATTCATAATTTCTGCCCGAACACGACGTAACCCATGGTCAAGAAGACTCATCACAATAACAATGTTTTTCCACCAACCTACCTGATCGAAGTGGCCTGGGAAGTTTGTAATCAGGTTGGAGGAATTTATACAGTGATCAGGTCGAAGGCTCCGGCGATGGTAGAGCATGCACATGGTCAGTATTGTATGATTGGTCCATACGTCAGCAAGAACATAAACGCAGAGCTGGAGATATTAAACGATTCTCAGGATGTATTTGGTCTTGCGGCTGCGGCTCTAAGAAAGAAGGGTTATGATGTAAATTACGCGCAGTGGCTGATCACAGGGCGTCCGCACGTTGTGTTGCTGAATCCCCTGATAGAAGCTCAGGCATTGAACGTAGTGAAATACCTGCTGTGGAAAAATCACGGAGTGACTACACCGCCGAACAATCCGCTCATCGATCAGATCATTGCGTTCAGCTATCTCACAAAACTTTTTCTTGACGAGCTTGTCGCTATTGCGGGCAACGATCAACCAATGATCGCACATTTTCACGAGTGGATGTCGGGCCTTCCAATCCTTGATATCCGTAAGGAGAAGATGCCGATTCAGACGGTCTTCACTACGCACGCCACTCAGCTGGGCAGACACCTCGCGATCAATTCTCCATTCTTTTACGCACACCTTCCTTTCTTCAAGTGGGAGGATGAGGCAAAGAAGTTTGGTATTGAAACAGAGGCGCGCATTGAATACAGCTGCGCGCAGAACGCGGATGTAGTGAGCACTGTGAGTGAAGTTACTGCGCGGGAGTGTAAACATCTGCTGAAGAGAAAGCCGGATGTGATCATGCCCAACGGACTGAACATCCAGCGTTTCGAAGCGCTGCATGAATTCCAGAATATGCACCAGCAGTTCAAGGAAAAGATCCACCAGTTTGTGACGGCGCATTTCTTCCAGTCTTATTCCTTCAAGCTTGAGAAGACATTGTATTTCCTTACTTCAGGCCGGTATGAATTCAAGAATAAAGGGTTCGACTTAACGCTCGAAGCTTTATGCCGACTTAATCAGAAGTTGAAGAAGGAGAAGTCCGACATCACGATCGTGATGTTTATCGTGACGAAGCGCGACTTCCACGGCATCAGGGGAGAGGTGCTGCAATCGAAGGCCATGATGCAGGAGATTCTTCAAACCTGTGAGGCTATCGAACAGCAAATAGGCCACAGGTTGTTTTATGAAAGTACTACACGTAACGATACACAGCTTCCGGATCTTAATGAATTTGTCGATGAGTACTGGAAGCTGCGGTACCGCCGGACTATCCAGTCATGGAAAACGAAAAAGAATCCACCTGTGGTCACGCATCGTCTGGTGAATGAAGAGCAGGACGAAGTTCTTCAGTTCCTGCAATCGAAGAACCTGATGAACGCGCCGGATGATCCGGTGAAGGTGGTATATCACCCTGACTTTATTAATTACAGTAATCCTCTTCTGGGGATGGACTACACGCAGTTTGTTCGCGGGTGCCACCTTGGAGTGTTTCCCAGCTATTATGAGCCCTGGGGCTATACGCCGCTGGAGTGTATGGCGAGTGGTCTGCCGTCGATCACGAGTGATCTCTCGGGCTTCGGTGATTATGTGTTAAGAAATATTCCTGAGCACGACGAGATCGGATTGCATGTGGTGGAGCGCGGCAAGAGAACTTTCGATTGGTCAGCGAACCAATTGATGGGAATGATGTACCAGTTTATCAAGCAACCGCGTCGCGCGCGTATCATGCAGCGAAACAATGTTGAGAATAACTCACACATGTTCGACTGGGAAAATCTGATCCGTCATTACCGGGAGGCTTATGAGCTGGCGATGAGTTCCAGAGTTTCGAAGGGATAAGTGTTCGTCTGATCAGCGGTTTTTTCCGAGGAACAACCATTCCACATGTTTGGCAAGTCCGTCGATGTCAGGATACATCATTGAAGAGTTGATTCCAAACGAGTGGAGCCGTTGCTTGCATTCCGCGAAGCAGCTTTTTGTGATCACGATTTTGAAAAGGCGTTGTGCGTAGTCAGCATTTTTTTCAAAGGGGACGAATTTTTTATCCTCCCCCTGGGTGTGGATGGTGAACCATGCAAACTGTGCGGAGATCCGCTTCACAATATGGTTTGGTTTAAACACTCGCGTGGCAGAAACCTGAAACGGATCCACTGATTCGTCTGCCTGAATGACGTCTCCTCTCGGCACATTGAATCCCCATACAACTGAATATTCTGTCCAGACTTCCGACGCGGTAGACATTGAGAACCACAGTGCGATCAGAGGGTTCTCCGACCAGTCGAGGAGTCTGGTAGCCATGCCGTGATGTTGTGCCAGTGCCAGCCAGTCCCACTTATTCCCGGGCTGGCTCTCCATAAGGTGGAGGCTTCTGCGCTGAAAGTCTTCCAGCATGTCGCGTTCCACCTGATCGGCATTGTCGACCTGGTATCGGGCAATCTTGGGAAGCAATGCTTTGTCAATCGGCTGTCCACGGTAAAGAGTAAAGTTCTCCGGCGGAATCCTCAGAATGATTTCGAGGTATTCGCTGAAGCTTTTGACATGATATTCTTTGTACTCCTTGCCCATTGGAACCGTCTTTACTAAAAATACATACCCAATCCCTATTCACATATAATTAAGCTATCTTTTATTAGCATTGTGCTTCTGATAACAAAAGAATATGGCGCGGATAACCATTGATCTCCCGGAAAAGGTCGCCTTCAGCACGGAAATCATTGTACGTGTGTCGGATATTAATTATGGAGGCCATGTGGGAAACGATTCGATCCTCACGCTTATGCAGGAGGCCCGAGTGAATTATTATCGATCGATGGGGATCAAAGACGAAGTGAACATCGGAGGTAATGTCGGGCAGATCATCACCGACGCATGTGTTGTATATAAAGCTGAGGCTTTTCTCGGCGATGTGTTGCGGGTGGATATCTATCTGGGTGAGTTCAACAAATATGGATTTGACATGTATTATCGGCTGGTGAATTCTGCCACTGGAAAGGAAGTAGCGCGTGGCAAGACGGGAATCCTGTGTTTTGATTATTCCCTCAGAAAAGTGGCTACTATACCTTCTTCATTTTTTGCAAAGCTAAACGAAACACATCATGACAATCAGTGAAGCGCAAACCCGTGTAGATGAATGGATCAAAACGAATGGAGTCAGATATTTCAACGAGTTGACGAACATGGCTATACTCAGCGAGGAAGTCGGGGAGGTGGCGCGTATTATTTCGCGGCGTTATGGTGAGCAGAGTGAAAAAGAATCTGACAAGGGAAAGGATCTCGGAGATGAGCTCGCCGATGTGTTGTGGGTGGTTATTTGCCTGGCCAATCAAACCGGTATCGACCTTACTAAGGCGTTGGAGGAGAACATGAAAAAGAAAACTTCCCGCGACGGAGACCGTCATAAAAAGAATCCCAGGCTGCAGTGATTGTAAAATGTGCAGCGTGTCTCTTGGAGCATTGCTAAAATTCGCGGAGCTTAGCTCTACCTAACTGAACTGACTATGGCGGAGAACCAGCGATATCTTGCTCTGGATGTGTTTCGTGGAATGACTGTTTGTTTTATGATCATCGTGAATACTCCCGGTGATTGGGGTAATGTTTACGGTCCGCTGTTGCATGCTCCCTGGCACGGCTTCACTCCAACTGATCTTGTTTTTCCTTCTTTCCTGTTCGCGGTTGGGAATGCTATGGCCTTCTCTCTGCGCAGATATGAGGCGTTAGGCGATGAAGTCTTCTGGAAGAAAACAATCAAGAGAACGGTGATCATCTTCCTGATAGGGTTTCTACTCTACTGGTTTCCGTTCGTGAATTTTGACACCATGTCATTGAAGCCGTTGAGCTCTACCCGTATTCCCGGAGTTCTTCAACGGATAGCGCTGTGTTTCTTTTTTGCTTCGATCATCATCCACTTCGGTTCCAGGAAATTTGCTTTCTGGTCCGGGGCCGTGCTTCTGCTTTTATATTGGTTGGTACTATGGGTGTTTGGAGATCCTAACGATCCATACAGCCTCGCAGGGTATGCGGGGAACGATCTTGATTTGATGTTGCTCGGGGAGAAACATCTCTATCATGGAGAGGGTGTGGCTTTTGATCCTGAAGGTATCCTGAGTACGCTTCCAAGCATTGTGAATGTGATCGCCGGATATCTCGTGGGAGATTTTATCCGTACTAAAGGAAACAACTATGAGACTATAGCGCGCCTGATGATGGCGGGTGCTGTGTTGATTCTTGTGGCGCTTACCTGGCACATGGCATTCCCTATCAACAAAAAGATCTGGACCAGTTCTTTTGTAGTGCTCACGGTTGGCATTGACATGATGATCCTGTCGTTGCTGATTTATCTGATCGAGATACGAAAGAAACAACGTTGGACCTACTTCTTCATTGTATTTGGTCGCAACCCGCTTTTCATTTACATCATGTCGGGAATACTGATTCAGATAATGTTGATGATTCCTGTAGGCAACAGAAACCTTGCGGGATGGCTTTACCGCGATGTGCTCAGAAGCGTTATGAGTCCGGTGAACGCGTCGTTATTCTTCGCGCTCTTTTACATGATGCTGAACTGGCTCATAGGTTACTTCCTCGATAAGAAGAAGCTTTATATCAGGGTGTAACGGATACGGTAAGCGCACCGTCTTTGAGAATAGGAACGATGCCATAGGTATCGTGCGTCAGACAGAAGGAGATATCTTTCTCGATGCCCAGTCTGCCCAGTCTTTTAACGTGGCTTGAGTTCTTCAGAAAGCCATAAAGGTCATTCTTTGCAGTGTTGTAGAGCTGCGCTGCCGCGAGGGCGGAGTCGCATTCAGGTTCGAAACTTCCTGCGAGGCCATCCACTACGGCTCCGGCGAAGAGGGTGTCTTCAAGATTAAACTTTCCTTTCCAACCAGCACACACTACGAGAATGTTGTCCGGAGTTTTCCGGAGGTAATCGACAATTGCCTGGAGGTTCAGAAACGATCCTACCAGAATTTCCCGTGCGCCATCTGATTTGGCGATTGCCTGGGTGCCATTCGTGGTGGTGAAAGCAATTGATTTTCCTTTCAGATAGTCCTGCATGTATTCGAACGGAGAGTTGCCGAGATCAAAGCCTTCCACTTTTTTACCGTCTCTTTCTCCTGCGGTGTAAACGTCATCTGACTTAAGGGCCAGGGCTTCATTGAGCGACCTGACCGGGAGGATACTTTTGATGCCATGTGCCAGTGCTGTTGTCATGCAGGACGTGGCGCGAAGGATATCCACCACTACTACGGTGCGGTCGCTGACCTGATACAGGTGCATCAGGTCGGGGCTAAGGCATACATCTATCGTCTTCACAGGCGGTTTCGTTTTGGAGTTTAAATAGGAAGCGTTCTCTGTGAGCGATCAGATAAACGGAGTCTTCGTCACCTGAGCTTTCAGGGCTCTCCCGCGTATGTCGATAAAGATCTCAGAATCTTGCACACTATTGGTGGTGGAAACATAGCCAAGGCCGATGCCCACTCCCAGCACGGGGGACATTGTTCCGGAGGTGACCTTTCCGATTACTTCTCCCGCGCTGTTCTTTATCGGGTAGTCGTGACGTGGGATACCTTTGTCAATCATCTTGAAGCCTACCAGCTTGCGGGAGACGCCATCAGTCTTCTGTTGTTGGATAGCCTTAGCGTTGGTGAAGTCTTTAGTGAACTTAGTAATCCACCCGAGTCCGCCTTCGAGTGGCGAAGTAGTGTCGTCAATATCGTTTCCATAGAGGCAGAAGCCCATTTCAAGTCGAAGTGTATCCCTGGCTCCAAGTCCGATCGGTTTAATGCCGAACTCCTTACCAGCCTCGAAGATGGCGTGCCATACTTTTTCAGCGTCAGCGCGATTAACGTACACCTCAAAACCACCTGCGCCGGTATATCCGGTGTTGGACATCACCACATCTCTTGAGCCTGCGAATTCTCCGATGGCGAAGTGGTAATATTTGATGGAAGAAAGATCCGTCTTTGTCAGCTTCTGCAAAGCAGGAAGCGCTTTAGGTCCTTGTACGGCAAACAGGCAGATGTCATCAGAGATATTCTGCATGTCGGCGTTCATATTATTAAAGCGGCGGATCCATGTCCAGTCCTTCTCGATGTTTGAGGCGTTGACCACAATCATATAATGTTCGTCTTTGATCTTGTAAATTATAAGATCATCGACAATACCACCGGTCTCGTTTGGGAGGCAGGAGTATTGTGCCTGACCATCGACCAGTTTGGAAGCATCGTTGGTGGTCACGCGCTGGATGAGGTCAAGCGCGTGAGGACCCTTCACAATGAACTCACCCATGTGCGACACGTCGAAAACACCTACGCCATTCCGAACGGTCATGTGTTCCTCGATATCGGATGAATAACGAACCGGCATATTGTACCCGGCGAAGGGGACCATCTTTGCTCCGAGGTTCACATGCAGATCATTGAGGGGGACATACTTTAATTCCATATTCGGGGGTGTAGATTATTGATTTAACAAACTTCTTTTTACTTAATTGCTGCGTACAGCTCTGCTGCTTTATCCACAGAGCTCAACATGTCATCCTTGACCTTCGTAATTTTCTTCATTTCAGATTCCAGTGCGGCGATTGCCTCATCTTCGGGCATCCCTGATGTTTCAAGTTTGGAGAATTCCCGCATCCATACGCGCATCCCGCGGTCTGCGGAGTCCAGGCTGGCAATCGTTTCTTCAATTTGTTTTTTGTGAACAGCGGATAATTCTGGTCGCGTATTCAGGTTTTCCTTCAGACTATTCTTCAAAGTGTAGATGGTGGACATCAGTGGCATTACTTCATCGTGCACAGCGATGACGTCGTTCCTTAATGCGGTCACTTTTTCAGATTCAGCGGGGGTTCCCAATGATTCGTCGTCCGCCTGTTTCTTTTGGCAGGCTCCAAGCATGGTGATGGAAAATACTAATAGTGCCAGGGTTCGGGCTGTTATCCTTATACTGCGAGATGGTTTCAGTTGACGATTCATCCGTTTCAATTTGGTTGCAAGTTTACTTCTAACTGACTGACTAACAATCATTAGTTACATAAAAAAATACTAAAAAGATTTTTTGCTCTCTTGCAGAACACTGTAAAATGGCTTTATCTTTGAAAACTTGAATAACTGACAATGAGAGTTCGCAGCTTCTTTTACTTTTATTACTACTTCTTTTTTAAATCCCGGGTGGGACTTTAAGAGTGGTGTGTTGTAAAAGAAGATCACAATAAGCTCAAGAGGTCCCCCGAAACCGGGGGACTTTTTTTTTACTCTCCTTTTTAAGATCAGGTTCAAACAGACATGGCAAAGAAGAAAAAATTACGAGTTGCAATCCAGGGAATCTCCACCAGTTTCCATGAAGTAGCAGCGCTTTCCTATTTTCCCGGGCCGATCGACACTGTAGAATGTCTTACTTTCCACCAGTTGTGTGAAAGTCTGAAGAATGGATTCGCTGACTACGCTGTAATGGCAATAGAAAATTCAATTGCAGGGAGTATCCTTCCGAACTATTTCCTTCTGCAGTCTTACCATTTCAACATAGTAGGAGAGCTGTACCTTCCGATCCATATGCATCTTCTGACATTGCCGGGAGCAAAGATCGACCAGATCAAAACGATTGAATCTCACCCAATGGCTATACGTCAATGTGCGGAGTTTCTCCAGGGTCTGAATGGTGTAGAGATCCGCGAAAGCGATGACACCGCGCTCTCAGCCCGTCGTGTGCGTGAGTTCAATCTGAAGACTACTGCTGCGATCGCAAATGAATACGCGGCAAAGAAATATAAACTGCAGATTCTTGAGAAGAGGATTGAGACACATAAGAAGAACTTCACTCGCTTCCTGGTGCTTACCAAGAAGAGCGACGAAAAGATTGAAGGGAATAAAGCTTCTTTGAGCTTCGAAGTGGCCAATGAAGCAGGGAGTCTCGCTGATGCGCTGATGACCTTCAAGACCAACAATCTTAACCTTACCAAGATCCAGTCTATTCCAATCATCGGGAAGCCCAGCGAATACTCAATACACGTAGATGTTGAATGGAAACGCCGGAAGCAATATGATGACGCGATGCGGCAGGTGCTCCGGCAGGTGAAGAACCTCAACATATTTGGTGAATACAAAAAGGCGAAGATCGAATACAAATAGTGGGAACTATGATTACTATCAAAACCGCAAAGAGGATCGCAAACGTCGAAGAGTATTATTTCAGCAGAAAGCTTGCTGAAGTTCGTTCGCTGGATTCACCGGAGCTCCGGGTAATCAATCTTGGAATTGGAAGCCCGGACATGGCGCCTTCCAGCGCGGCGATAGATGCGCTTATTGATTCGGCTAAGAGCCCTGCGAACCACGGATACCAGAGTTACAAAGGAATCCCTGCCTTCCGCAAGGCGATAGCGGGCTTTTATTCTACCATCTACGGTGTGAATCTTGATACGGAAACGGAGATCCTTCCATTGATGGGTTCCAAGGAAGGCATCATGCATATAGCGATGGCATTTGTCGATGAAGGTGATGAAGTACTCATTCCGAATCCGGGCTATCCAACTTACTCATCTGTCGCGAACCTGGTGGGAGCAAAGCTGCGACCCTACAACCTTCGGGAAGATCTTGACTGGGCGGTGGACATTGAAGAACTCAGAAAGTCTGATCTCAGTAAAGTAAAGTTGATGTGGATTAACTATCCGCACATGCCTACGGGAAAGGTCGCGTCACGCGCGGAGATGAAGGAACTTGTCGATCTCGCGAGGAAGAACAACTTCCTTATTGTGAACGATAATCCCTATAGTCTTATTCTGAACGAAACTCCAATGAGTATCCTGTCCATTGAAGGAGCAGAGGATGTTGCGCTGGAATTGAACTCTCTGAGCAAGTCTCACAACATGGCGGGATGGCGTCTCGGATGGGTAGCAGGGAAGAAGGACTTCATTGACTCTGTTTTGAAAGTAAAGAGCAATATGGACTCGGGAATGTTTCTCGGGTTACAGCATGCCGCGACGCAAGCCCTTGGCAACGGGAAGGAATGGTTCGCTGACGTGAATCGGGTGTACGCTGAACGAAAAGTTGTCGCCTGCGGGATCCTTGAACTTCTTGGATGCGCGGTGCGTCGTAATCAATCAGGACTGTTTGTCTGGGCAAAAGCGCCTGATCATGTTACCGATGTTGAAAAGTGGATCGATGAGATCCTTTATGGCACCAAGGTGTTTATTACTCCCGGATTTATTTTCGGTGATGCAGGGAAACGATATATCCGTATCTCACTCTGTTGCACTGTGGAACTTTTGAACAAAGCAAAGGAACGGATTGAATCATTCACTACTGAGAAGAAGAACAACAACGCTAAGGCTACTGTTAAAATATAGGTTATGAAAACCACCATAATAGGACTGGGCTTGATAGGAGGATCGATGGCTATTGATCTGCGTGCTGCCGGCGTTGCCACAGTTCTTTATGGAGTGGATAGTGACCCTGCGAATGGTGCACGCGCTCTGCAGCGTGGACTGGTTGATTCAATTGCAACGATGGAGGAGGCGGTGCCTGTTTCTGATGTTGTTATTGTTGCCATCCCGGTAAATGCGTTGTCGAAGATCATAACATCGATACTGGATCTTCTTCCGGCTAACGGGATTGTCATTGATGCGGGTTCTACGAAAGCATCGATTTGCAAGGCTGTTGCAAATCATCCACGACGTGCATCATTTGTTGCTTCGCATCCTATCGCGGGAACGGAGAATTCAGGGCCTGACGCTGCCTTCTCAGGGTTGTTCAGGAACAAGACGAACATCATCTGTGAGCGCGACCGGTCGTCGAAGGAAGCGCTGGACACTGCTGTGAAAGTGATGGAAGCTTTGGGTATGTCGACCATCTTCATGGAGGCAGAGGAGCACGACAAGCATGTCGCTTATGTTTCGCATTTATCGCACGTAAGCTCGTTCCTGCTTGGGCAGACCGTTCTGGATATTGAAAAGGACGAAGAAAATATTTTCGCACTGGCGGGAAGTGGTTTCGCTTCGACGGTTCGTCTGGCGAAGAGTTCCCCTGCTATGTGGGCTCCGATATTTGAGCAGAACCTTGAATATCTCAGCCAGGCGCTTCAGGAGTATATCATGCATTTGCAGCGTTTCCACTATCATTTGCTGAAGCGGGACACGAAAGAGCTTCATAGAATCATGTCCGGTGCAAATGAGATCAGACGTGTATTGGAAGGAATAGAACTAAAACAACGAAAGGCAGAGGCGGAGCCTTCGTCAACGGATAAGTAACAAATCTTTAAACGTATATTATATCATGAAAAAGGCATTGCAACTCGAATCAATTTCATCCTGGCTTCCTACGGCGAGCAAGCCAATCATCATCAGCGGTCCGTGTAGTGCGGAGACCGAGGAACAGACTATCATGACGGCAAAACAACTTGCTGCAACGGGAAAGGTACACGCATTACGCGCCGGGATATGGAAACCAAGAACCCGTCCGGGACAATATGAAGGTTCCGGGGCTGAAGGATTGAAGTGGCTTATTCAGGCCAAGAAGGAAACTGGCCTGCCCGTCACTACAGAGGTTGCCAACGCCGCACACGTGGAAGCGTGCCTAAAAGAAGGGGTGGATATTCTTTGGGTTGGCGCAAGAACAACAGTGAATCCGTTCTCTGTTCAGGAAGTTGCTGATGCTCTCAAGGGTGTTGATATCCCTGTAATGGTCAAGAACCCGATCAACCCTGATCTCGAGCTCTGGATTGGTGCGCTTGAAAGACTTAACAAAGCAGGTATCACGAAGCTTGCTGCTATTCATCGTGGGTTCTCATCATTCGAGAAAGGCCCGTTCCGTAATGCGCCGATGTGGGACATGGGCATCGAGCTTAAGACCCGTATTCCTGAGTTGGATATCATTTGCGATCCAAGTCACATCGCAGGAAACCGTGACCTGATTGCCCTGATCGCGCAGAAGGCACTGGATCTTGACATGGCAGGTGTAATGATTGAAAGCCATATCAATCCTGATGCTGCATGGAGCGATGCCAAACAACAGGTAACTCCTGCTGTCCTTGGCAAGATCGTTGAAGGCCTTGTGGTAAGAACTCCGTCATCTGACAGCAAGACGTTTAAAGATACGCTCAGCATTCTCCGCGAGCAGATTGACCATCTTGATGATGAGATCATGCAGAAGTTTTCACAGAGGATGAAGATCTCAGAAAAGATCGGTCAGTATAAGAAGGAAAACAATGTAACTATTCTGCAGGTAACGCGCTGGGAAGAAATCATTCAGACCCGCGTAGCACTGGGCAAGGCGATGGGCCTTAGCGCTGAGTTCACGACAGATCTTTTGAAACTGATCCATGAAGAGTCGATACAGATTCAGACAAAAGTGATGAACAAAGTAGAAGAAAGAGTTTAGTACTCACTTTCGTTTTAAAGATTTGGGAGGTCGCTGTTCACAAAACGGTGGCCTTCTTTTTTTTGATCTCTATCACCGGAAGGTATATATTCCTTTTTCGTCCACACCGACCTGGGGAATCTCTTTACTTTCCTCGAATCGTTGGAACCCTGGTTGTAGGTTATTCCAGAATGCTAGGAGCCCTGTATTGGAAATGTGCTTCTGCTGAAGATCTGCAAATTCTCGGGTGTTCATTTTTGCCGGGAAGATATGTACGGGGATATTTTGCTGCCCATTATTTCGTGCTTCAACGGCCAGGATATACAATTCTTTAATCTTGTCGTCAGTGACAGGGATACAACCGATCGTTACACAGTTTCCGTGGATATAGATTGCACTACCGGGAGCATCAGGATCGCTGAGAAGCTTGTCGGATTTATTGGGATAGTTTATACCGAGTGATAGATGAAAATTGCTTACAGGGTTGAAATGATTGATGTGATAGAAACCTTCCGGGATCTGTCCGTCACCTTCGCGGCGTTTTGGTCCGGGCACACCAGAAGATGAGCAGAAATCATATTGTGTGAGGAGGGAGTATTGTTTTGAAGCAGCTTCTTTGACCCACACTTCGAGGATTCTTTCCTGCTTAAAGGCCCGCAGGTACAAGTTGTACCCCTGATAATTCAGGTTTTTGAGAAGAAAATATTTTTTTACTGTATTTTCCTTTTCACTATACGCATCTTTGACGCGAATGAATTTCAGCTGTTTCTGCTTGAACGTTTCCTGCAAAGGCATAAGGAAGCAAATGACAAAGATGAATAGTTTCATAACCTCTTTGGGTCAGGGGCGATGAGTTATTTATACGATTATATCTGGGTGGTTGTTACCGTTGCGGTTATGGCGTTCGTGGTTTACCAGTTCGTCAAAGCGCCGAAGGTGTCACGGGAGGAAGTTGTTCCACCTCAGCCCGATCCGGATTCGATACCTTTTTCGCGGCTCACGGAAATCATTGAGACGGAGCGTAACCGGATTGCAAGTGAGCTTCACGATGAGTTGGGTACTCTTCTTAGCGTCATTCACCTCGACCTGGAATTAGTGCTCCGCGAATCATCGTCATTAAGTCCGCACGGAGAAGCACGGCTACTTGAGATCAGAAAGAACCTCAACCTTGTCATTGAGTCGATCCGTCATAACATATGGAGTCTCGCACCTCAAATGCTTGACCAGGTTGATCTCGATTTTGCGTTGCGGGAGCTTTGCCGGAAACTTGATGCGTATAAGGGTACTCATCTGCATTTCGTACAAAGTGGTGTCGCCTTTCCTATCACGCATAAGCAGAAGTTAAACCTGTTTCGTATTGTGCAGGAACTGCTTACGAATGCCATCAAACACTCCAGCGCCTGGAATATCATCGTGCAGATGCATTGGGATCAGGATACGTTAACGATCGTGGTGGAAGACGATGGTTCATCCTACAGCAGGATTGATACCAATCCTTCGGGCGGTGGGATGGGTGCAACCAACATTATTAAGCGTGCGAACCTGATAGGAGCGACAATGGTGAAAGAGGAGCTTTCGCGCGGTATGAAGTTTACGATCGGTCTTAAACGTGGCATTCCCGACCAGAATATTACACCTAAAGTATAGCTGATTATGAATCAGCCAAGCATTCCGTTCTCGTAGGCGTAAGAGATCAACTCAGCCACATTCTTGGTACGCGTCTTTTGCAGCATTTCTTCGCGGTAGCTATTGATAGTGTTTTCCTTAAGTTTAAGTCTTTCCGCAATCTCTTTTGAAGATCTTCCCATTTTCAGTAACAACAGGATTTCAGCTTCCCGCTTTTTGAGGACAGCTGGTGCGTCGCTCATTGCAATCTTGCGTAAGAATGACGGCTGAAGGTGAGCAGGGATATATTGTCTTCCTTGCAAGACTGTTTCAATCGCTTCCTTGATCTCTTCAGATGCGCTGCTTTTAAAGATGAATCCATGTACTCCGGCGCGGAGAAGATGTTTTATCATAGCCTCACCGTTGTATTGCGTTACAACAAGTATGAGTACGTCAGGATGATCTTTGTTGATGTGAGTCACTGCTTCCATTCCATTCATCTCGGGCATGCCTATATCGAGAAGAACAAGATTGACTGGAGTTGTTTTCAGTACCTCCAGTGCTGATGGTCCGCTGCCTGCATGAAGTAATTCGTATTCAGGGAAGTGTTGCTTAAGAATGAGCGCGAGACCTTCTCTGAAAAGTTGTTGATCATCTACTAGTAAAAGTGTTTGCTTCATCACACATCAGCGTTTAGGTAATACTTACCAAAATACCGCAAATATTACCTAACAACAACACCTGATTTCTAAGGTAAATTCTTGAAATATTCAATTTTAATCCGGTGTCAAGGTTTGCACCGTGAATATTTTTTTCTGAAAAATTCTTAGGGCGATTTATTATTGCTTGCAATGTTAGTTGCGACGATTGCGACTCGCGTCAGACGGCATCTCGTGACTTGTTTCTGGTTCCGTTTTAAGACCTTCACGAATCGCCACATTGTGTGACGGGATACCAAAACGGATACCAAGATTGTTGAACTCTTCGTAGATTCTAAAATTGATATCCTGCTGAATGTCCATGAATGTATTGTAGTCAGGAGACGTGACGTTGTAAACCACTTCAAACCGCAAACTCCAGTCGTGATACTTTGCGAAATGAGCGCGGTCGAATATGACAGTGCGTTCAGTTTCGACAATGCGTCGGAGGATCCGTGGGATCTCCCTGACCAGTTCAATGGGCGTACCGTACTCCACATCGATAGTGAATACTACTCGACGGCGGAGCATTCTCTTGAAATTATGAATCCTGGAAGATGTGAGGTTTGAGTTTCCGACGACGATCTGTTCTCCGGAAAGCGCACGAATGCGTGTGGTTTTGATGCCAATGTATTCCACCGTTCCAAGCTTGTCATCCACGATGATGAAATCTCCGACTTCGAAAGGGCGGTCAAAGAAGATTACGAAGTAGTTGAACAGGTCACCGAGGATATTTTGTGCGGCAAGTGCGACGGCGATACCACCGATTCCGAGACCGGTAATAATCGTTGTTACGTCGTAACCCAGGTTATCGATCAGGAAGACGAGACCGATGATCCAGATCACAATGTTTATGACGATCATCAACCCACCTAACTGATTGACTTTTTCATCACCATGTTCTTTCCTTCGGATGTAGGTCCGCAAGAGAAGGAGTATCGTTGTCGACAACAGTCTGAGCACAAGGAAGGTTACGACCACTGCCGTAGCCACCTCCAGTACCCTTTGAGCTTTCAGGGAAAGGTCGAGGTAGCTGATGCCGGCATAAATGGCTGAATAGTACAATGCCGGAATCCCGAATCGACGCAGGCCCTGAACGATCAGGTCGTCGGATTTCATTTTGGTGTGCTGGCTCCAGTCCTGCAACCTCTTAATGACGATCTTGCGGATAATCCGGACTACTATAATCCCTGCGACGATGATGCCGAGGGCAATCACGTAACTCAGAATAGTATTTCCCAGATATTGTTGTTCCGTTAGATAATCCATGCGTCTTTTTTCGTTATTGTAAGTGTAAAAAAACCATACCATTCGGCACCTGATCCAGCGGATCTGATCGTCGTGAGAAAACCGGGAACGATTCAAACGATCTCAATGTGAGATTAATGAGCTTTGAGGGCAGTGGTTATTGAAAAAATATTCGAACTTTTGTATTCCTAACTTTTGGAAACGATGAAAAAAATTCCCCTGAAAAAGACTGCCCTGGGTGTGCTTGTTCTGACAATTCTGGTACTCGGTGTGTTCTATTTTCTTCCCGCGCGAAGCGATAAGACGATTCTCACTTCAGTAAACCCCGCCTTTGGAGAGCATATTTCCTTCTACACTGCCGGAGTGATCTCGTCGACATCACCTGTACGCATAGTGCTTTCGCAGAACGCGGTGGATTCTTCGGCCATAGGAAAGGATACTTCTGTAAAGCTCTTTTCGATTAGTCCATCCGTCTCCGGCAAAACAGTTTGGGTTGATGCCAGAACCGTGGAGTTCATTCCGGAGAAACGATTTAAGTCGGGCCAGGTTTACACCATCGAATTTAATCTCGGACGTGTCCTGGTTAATCTACCCACAGCCCTCCAGAAGTTCGAGTATTCCCTTCAGATCATCCCACAGAACTATGAGCTGACAATCGATAATATCAGGCCATACGAAAAGAATGACCTCAAACGGCAACGTGTCGAAGGAACGCTTCTCACCGCCGACCTCGCCGATAACGAAGTCGTCGAGAAGATGTTCGCCTCTCAGCAGGACGGGAAATCATTGAAGGTATCGTGGATGCATTCCAATGGTGGGAAGCAACATAATTTCCAGATTGAAGATGTTTCGAGGAAGGATAGCGAAGGCAAAGTTGATATCAGGATCGACGGTAAGGTGCTTGGCGTGGACCGGGTCTACGAAGAAGAAGTCGAAATTCCTTCTCTGAGTGATTTCAAGCTGATGAATGCGAAAGTGGTTCAGAATCCAACGCAGCATGTTCTCCTGCAATTCTCGGATCCGTTGGTTGAGAATCAGAAGCTTGACGGTTTGGTGCGCATTGAAGGATTAGAGAGCCTGGATTTTTCCATCTCCGAGAATCAGATTCTCGTCTATCCGCCGGTACGGCAGTCAGGATCGAAGAAAGTGACCATCGAGCCTGGTGTGAGGAATATTCTTAATTACAAGATGAAGGAAGCGGTTACGACTGATGTTCTCTTCGAACAGGTTGCACCTGCTGTACGATTCTCTGGAAAAGGAACAATTCTTCCCGGTACGGATGGAATGGTGCTTCCCTTTGAAGCTGTTAATCTTAGTTCGGTGGATGTCACTATCTATCAGATCTACGAGAAGAATATCCTACAGTTTTTACAAGTGAACAATATCAGCGGGAACAACGAATTATTCCGCGTCGGCAAGATGATATTGAAGAAGACGGTTCCCCTAACATCATCGGGGGTAACAGACCATGGAAAATGGAACCGGTTCACTCTTGACCTTTCACAATTCCTGAAAGCTGAACCAGGGGCGATCTATCAGATTAAGCTAAGTTTCAAAAAAGGATACTCGACTTATCAATGCGACGACGTCTCCGGTGAAGAGATGACCGGTCAGTTTGAAACTGACGAGGAGGAATTTGACTTCAACAATTACGACGGGTACGGAGACTACTATGACGACTATTATTACTACGATGGTTACGACTGGCGTGAACGCGACAATCCATGCCACTCTTCCTACTACACGGGTAACAGGGCCATCCGCAAGAACATACTTGCCTCTGACCTGGGGATCACGGCAAAGCGTGGGGAGGACGGCAAGGTTGTCATCTTTGTCACTGATCTGAAAACAGCTTCTCCGTTGAATGGCGTCCAGATTGATTTGTATGACTATCAGCAACAGGGAGTAGGATCGGGAGTTACATCCGGCGATGGGAAGCTGGAACTGAAAGTCAGTGAGATACCCTTTGCGCTTATTGCGAAGAATGGATCGCAGCGGGGATATCTGAAACTTTCCGACGGGGAATCCCTGCCGGTAAGCAGTTTCGATGTCTCTGGAGAAAGTGTTCAAAAGGGTTTGAAGGGGTTCTTATACGGTGACCGCGGAGTATGGAGGCCGGGTGATTCGTTATACCTCACGTTCATTCTTCAGGATAAGCTAAAGCAGTTTCCGTCCAGCCATCCCGTTGTGTTTGAGCTTCAGAATCCTCAGGGTCAGATCGTGAACCGGATTGTTCGTTCGTCTTCCGAAAACGGTTTCTACAAGTTTGCAACGGCCACTTCACATGACGCGCCCACAGGTAACTGGACAGGCAGGGTAAAAGCAGGAGGACTGACACTTGCCCAGTCTCTTAAGATCGAGACGGTGAAGCCAAACCGGCTCAAGATCAATCTTGATTTCGGAACGGATAAGTTTACAAAACCTGACATTACCGGAGACCTGGAGGTGAAATGGCTCCATGGTGCGCCAGGGCGAAATCTGAGGTCGGAGTTCGAAGTAACCCTCGCCGCGATTCCAACCAAATTTCCCAAGTATCCCGACTACGTATTCGAAGATCCGTCGCGGGAATTTTATGCCGAGCAATATGATCCTGTCGAAGTAACAACCGATGCTCAGGGAAAGGCGCGTATAGATCTGACGTTGCCACCAGCTGCGGCTGCTCCCGGATTTTTGAACGTCGTCTTCCGAGGCAAGGTGTATGAGGAAAGCGGAAACTTCAGCATTGACCGGTTTGCCATTCCTTACTACGCGTACCCCACCTTCGTAGGAATGAAAACTCCTGAGGGGGAGAAATACTCCGGGATACTTTATTTTGACCAGCCACATACTATCGATCTCGTTACGCTGGATTCTGAAGGGAATGGCGTAAGCAGAGACAAGCTCGACATTTCTGTGTATAAGTTGAACTGGCGTTGGTGGTGGGATAACTCCTATGAGTCAGTTGCAAACTTTGTTGACGGTTCATACTCGCGCCTTGTAAAACAGACTACCGCGAGAACGACCAGTGGAAAAGGATCATGGACCTTTGAAATGAAATCCAACGCCGATGAGTACGGCCGGTATTTCATCAGGGTGTGTGATCCTGTCAGCGGACATTGTACTGGCCAGGTAGTATATGTTGATGAGCCTGGATGGTACTCACGCGCCAGAGACGGCGAGACGGAAGGTGCTAATATCCTTTCCTTCGGTACGGATAAAACCACCTACAACATTGGAGAAACTGTTACGGTAAGCATTCCCACCAGCAATCAAGGGAAAGCATTGGTGAGTCTGGAAAATGGATCATCAGTTTTGCGGTCGTGGTGGATTGATACACAAAAGGGTGAGACCAAAGTAACGTTCGATGCCACCGCGGAAATGACTCCAAATATTTACATCCACGTAACGATGTTGCAGCCGCACGCGCAGACAGTTAACGATATGCCTATCCGTCAATACGGAGTTACAGGGATTGTCGTGCAGGATCCTGCTACCCATCTTGAGCCGCTGGTTAAGATGCCGGATGAAATTCAACCTGGTCAGGAGGTCACGATCCGTGTGTCAGAGAAAGCAAACCGGAAAATGACTTATACAATTGCTGTCGTTGACGAAGGTCTGCTTGACATAACCCGGTTTAGAACTCCTGATGCGTGGAGTCGGTTTTATTCGCGCGAGTCACTTGGTGTGAAGACATGGGATCTTTACGATCAGGTGATGGGAGCGTTTGGTGCGCGTCTCGAAAGGTTACTTTCTATTGGGGGCGATGAATTCGCTTCTAAGGAAGAGGATCCAAGAGCAAACAGGTTCAAACCGGTTGTGAAGTTCTTCGGACCCTTCACACTTGAAAGGGGCACTGCTGAACATAAATTTGTAATGCCTCAGTATATCGGCTCTGTCAAGACAATGGTGGTGGCAGGTAATGATGGCGCGTATGGCAAGGCAGAGCAGGTTACGCCGGTGAGAAAACCTCTGATGGTGCTGGCAACACTTCCTCGAGTGGTGGGTCCGCTGGAGGCTGTGCGGCTACCGGTGACGTTGTTCACCCAGGACAAGAGTATCCGGGATGTGACGATCACTGTTAAAGCATCAGGACCGCTCTCTGTCAATGAGGCAAGGAAAAGCGTGAGCATACCTTCATCCGGTGAGCTGACAGTAGACTTTGCAATGGATGTGAAAGCACAAACGGGAGTTGGCAAAGTTGTAGTCACAGCAACCTCCGGCAGTTTTACATCCACTGATGAGATTGAAATTGATGTGCGGAACCCCAATCTGCCAATCTCGCGGGTAGAGGAAGCATTGGTGGAGGCAGGGAAAGGGTGGAGTAGTGATATCACACCGTTTGGAATCATCGGTACAAATTCAGCATTGATAGAAGTATCAAGTCTTCCGCCGGTAAATCTTGGTTCGCGGTTACGTTACCTCATACAGTATCCGTATGGTTGTATCGAGCAGACTACCTCGTCTGTGTTTCCTCAGCTGTATCTGGAAAAGATCAAAGTATTGACAGATCTGGAGAAGGCGAACATTCAGCGGAATGTTACCGCGGGCGTTGAACGTCTCCGTTCGTTCCAGCGTACCGATGGTGGATTCAGTTACTGGCCAGGTGCCGAGAATTCTGATAGCTGGGGGACTACTTATGCAGGCCACTTCCTGATCGAAGCAGAGTCGCGCGGATATTTTGTTGCTTCAGATATACTCCGCAAGTGGAAGAAGTATCAGAAGAACAAGAGCTCCGAATGGAAGAGGGTTGATAATTATTACACCTCAGATCTCATGCAGGCTTACAGGCTCTACACGCTGGCATTGGCGGGCGATGCGGATATCGGCGCGATGAACAGACTGAGAGAAGACAAGAACCTTACCTCCACGGCAGCGTGGATGCTTGCGGCCGGATATGCACGTGCAGGGCAGGAGGAAGCTGCGCGAAAGATTGTGGCCAATGCCAGCCTCATTGTAAAACCTTACCGTGAGCTTGGTTACACGTATGGATCGGACATGCGTGACAGAGCATTGATACTTGAGACGCTCACGTTGCTAGGCGACAAGGCCAAGGGCTTCGATGTAATGAAAGACATTTCCAGGGCTCTCGGTGACAATGGCTATTGGATGAGCACACAGGAAACCGCGATGTGTCTTCGTGCAATTGGAAACTTTGCGGGAATGGATAAACGTGGATCGATTAAATTCACTGTCGTCGCCAATGGAAAAACAGAGAATGCTTCAACAGAGCTTCCGATCGCTCAGGTCCCGGTAGAGATAAAGGATCTCAAAACGCAATCCGTCAGGATAAGCAACACGGGTCCGGGGTTATTATATCTGAGATTGATCACTGAAGGAACGCCTGCACAGGGCGCAGACACGGATGAGCAGAATAACCTCGCGCTCAGTGTCCGTTACACAGACGTCAAGGGTTCTGCTGTAGACGTGACCAGGCTGGAGCAGGGGTCTGAGTTTGTGGCAGAAGTGACAGTGTTCCATACAGGGGTTCGTACAACATACGAGAACCTCGCGCTGAACCAGGTATTCCCATCGGGATGGGAGATCAACAATCTCAGACTTACTGATGATGAAGGATTATCACAGTCCGGGGCCTACAACTACCAGGATATCCGCGACGATCGTGTTTATACTTTCTTTAACCTGTCTCCATCTCAGAAGAAAACCTTCCGTATTCAGCTGACCGCAACATATGCAGGGAAGTTCTATTTGCCTGGGATAAGTTGTGAGGCAATGTATGACAAGAGTATTTATGCGAGGAAGAAAGGATTTGAAGTTGAAGTGATAAAAGCAGCGACGCCTTGATCATGGAGAGGAGATCCGGGAGATGGAAATGGAAGTGGACCTGGCGGAGGGGAATCGTACTTCTGGTTTTATCCGGCTGCCTTATCTGGTACTACTTCTCTCTACCGGCACATCTGTTTAATGATCCATATTCCACGATTTTGGAGTCGCGGGAGGGAGAGTTATTGAGCGCGTCGATTGCGCGTGACGGGCAGTGGCGGTTTCCTCCGCTTGATTCTGTTCCTAATCGTCTTGAGACTTGCCTTCTGACTTTCGAAGACCGGCGGTTTCATTATCATCCCGGCGTGGATCTATTATCGATGGCCAAGGCCACGCAGGAGAATATTGTTGCAGGAAAGATCGTCAGAGGAGGTAGTACGGTGACTATGCAGGTAATAAGGCTTGCCAGGAAGGGAAAGTCTCGCACATTCCTGGAGAAGGCCTACGAGGTGATTCTGGCCACCAGGCTTGAGCTTCGATACAGCAAGGCAGAGATCATGAAGATGTACGCCTCGCATGCGCCATTCGGTGGAAACGTCGTGGGGATCGAGGCTGCGTGCTGGCGTTATTTCGGGAGGGGAGAGAAGGACTTGTCGTGGGCTGAAGCTGCTTTCCTTGCAGTGTTGCCCAATGCCCCTGCGCTGGTACATCCTGGGAGAAACCGTGATCTGCTATTGAAAAAACGAAACGCCTTACTCGATGCTTTGGTCGCAGAAGGATATATTGATTCGTTTTCCTGTGACCTGGCGAAGGCGGAACCCATTCCTGATACACCTCATTCATTGCCTAGAAATGCCCGCCATCTCCTGACGAGAGCGATGAAAGAAGGGAAAGGCGAGAGAAGAGTTCGGTCCACAATATCCTATTCAGCGCAACAAAGACTGGAAGAGATTATGAGTACCCGCACCGAGGTTCTCTCAGGTAATGGAATTCACAACGGTGCGGCTCTTATTGCTGATGTTTCTACCGGCGCTGTCATTGCCTATGTCGGAAACTCTTCAACGATAAGGCTACACGGATCCGAAGTTGATGTGATTACGTCTCCCAGAAGTACGGGAAGCATCCTGAAGCCGATTCTCTATGCC
>JAEYXN010000300.1 GCA_023431285.1 Bacteroidota bacterium | reverse complement strand
GCCTCCCGTAGGAGTCTGGCCCGTATCTCAGTGCCAGTGTGGGGGATCAACCTCTCAGTTCCCCTACTGATCATCGTCTTGGTGGTCCGTTACACCGCCAACTAACTAATCAGACGCATGCCCATCCATAACCACCGGAGTTTTAAATATCAAATGATGCCATTCAATATTACTATGGAGGGTTAATTCCCCTTTCGGGGAGCTATCCTCCTGTTATGGGTAGGTTGCATACGTGTTACGCACCCGTACGTCACTCTAGGTCAAGTATTGCTACTCAACTTACCGTTCGACTTGCATGTATTAAGCCTGCCGCTAGCGTTCATCCTGAGCCAGGATCAAACTCTCCATTGTAATAATCCTTAAATCCCTCGCGGGATCCAGCTGAGATTACTTCACCCCTCTTTCGAAAGATCGAAGCCTCAACTCAATGTGTATTTGTCCTTAACTCTTATAAATTCTTGTTTTTTAAGAATTGCAGACTCCTCTCGGAGTCTTTCCACAAAGACCACCCTCTATCGAGTAAGTCCTTGCGGGTCCGCTATCAATTATCAATTATTCAAAGAACGTTTTGCCTGTCCAGGCCCTAAAGCCCTTCTCCGACAACCGATGGTTCTAAACTCTTTCAGCTTCTAAACCATTTCATTTTTTCCTCAAGTCATCATCGCTTCCCGATTCCGACCGCCCTTTTTCTCATCTTCCCAGGCCTGAGACCCGGTCTGTTTCGTTTTGGGAGTGCAAAGGTAATTGGAGTGTTTGCCTATTCCAAATAATCAGTTTAAAAAATTTTTTATCCCGACCTCAGAATCATACTCAGCCTCTCAAATCCTCCGCCCCAGACCTCCCGTCAAAAGGGCCTCAAAAGTAATACTCAACACCACCTTACCAAACTTTTTCCAAAGTTATTTATCCACATTTCGTCAAGTCCGAATCATTTTCAACTCCGTCCAATCAAACGCTCAAGCGGATTAACCGGCAGGCTCATAATAACCACCCTAGCTAACCGGAAGTTCAACTATTCCAGGAAATAATTGGAAGAATGCTTTCAGACAACCGACAAATCTCTCCTTATAGTCTGTGTGCGATCAGGGCCAGTAGAAACCAACGTAATCGGTACCTGCAGCTCTGTCTCAAGAAATTTAATATAATCAAGAAGCTCAGAAGGAAGATTCTCTTCTGAATTACCCTTCAAAGGAGCGTTCCATCCTTTCAGGTCGGTATAAACAGGCTCAATAGGTTCATGTACAAATTCATAAGGAACCATGTCGGTCACCTTCCCACCAGCCAGACGGTAAGCAGTACACACTTTTATAGTCGGAAATACATTCAGAACATCCGCCTTCATCATCAACAACTGAGTTACTCCGTTGATCATGATTGAATATTTCAATGATGGCAGGTCAAGCCACCCGCAACGACGCGCGCGGCCAGTAGTGGATCCGAATTCATTTCCTTCCTTACGCATCAACTCACCCACTTCATCCGACAGTTCTGTGGGAAACGGTCCGCTCCCAACCCTTGTACTATACGCTTTGAAGATCCCGTATACTTCTCCAATATTTCGTGGTGCAACTCCGAGACCTGTACACGCACCCGCCGTCACAGTATTAGAACTTGTGACGAATGGATAACTTCCAAAGTCGATATCCAATAACGCGCCCTGCGCTCCCTCAGCCAGAATAGAAGAACCGAGCTTCAGTTCCTGGTTGATAAAGTACTCACTCTCGATAAGATTAAACTCCTTCAGGAAACTCACCGCATCCATAAATGAACTCTCAAGCTCATTCCAGTTGTATTCGATGTCGTGTTCCTTTAATATCTTAAAGTGTATATCTGTCAGCTTTTTGAACTTAGACTGGAAATTGGTTGAAAGAATATCGCCAACACGCAAACCTTGTCTGCCAATCTTATCCTGATAAGTAGGCCCGATCCCTTTCAACGTTGATCCGATCTTCTGTTCGCCTTTTGCTTTCTCATACGCTACATCGAGAAGACGGTGCGTCGGGAGGATCAAGGTTGCCTTCTTTGAAATGAAAAGATTCCGTTTTACGTTAAGATTGAATTTGGCGAGCTTATCGATCTCTACTTTGAAGATAGAAGGATCAAGGACAACGCCATTACCGATGACGTTACGGGTAGTCTCTCTGAAAATCCCTGAAGGAATCTGATGAAGCACATGCTTGATCCCATCAAACTCCAGCGTATGCCCAGCGTTCGGGCCACCCTGGAATCGCGCTACCACGTCATACTTGGGTGCAAGGACATCAACAATTTTACCCTTGCCTTCGTCACCCCATTGAAGGCCCAGTAATACATCAACCTTTGACATGTCTTCTTTTAGTCTTTATTCAGGTATTAAACAATATCTCCCTCTGACTGCACGATCTGAAAGATCGCGTTCAGCTTCGTAATCACGAGCAACTTCTGTACAGTTTCCGATGGCTTCATCAGAAACACTTCTCCCCCTTTGTTTCTGAACTTGGTCAGGATAGTAATGAGAACGCCGATTCCACTACTGTTGATGTAGCGCAAATTTGAAATGTCGATTACACAAACCATTGCCTTTTGCTGAATTGCGTTGCTAACAACTTCGAGTACAGACGATCCACTTTCCTCACCGATAAGGTCGCCGGAAAGGCGCAGAATTAGCTTGTTGTTTTTTACTTCGTGACTAAACTTCATACTATTAAATTGAAGGCGTGGAACGATTCTCGCAGCTCGCACGAGTACAGGTGGCGTAAAGAATCAGGGAATGGTGTAACACGTTGAAGTGAAGAATTTCCTCAACGGTGTTCTGTATATTCTGGATCCTGGGGTCACAGAACTCGATTACCTTGTGACACTCTGTGCAGATCAGGTGATCGTGTTGCTTATACCCGTACGATTTTTCGTATTGCGCAAGGTTTTTTCCAAACTGGTGCTTACTGACGAGATCGCATTCTACCAGGAGATCAAGCGTATTGTAGACTGTGGCTCTGCTCACCCGGTAATTCTTATTCTTCATGCTTATATAGAGTGACTCCACGTCGAAATGGCCATCGCGTGAGTAGATCTCCTCTAATATCGCATAGCGTTCGGGTGTCTTACGGAGCTCCTTGTTCTCAAGGTAAGCCGTGAAGATCTTTTTTACTTCGTCGTATAGTTTCGGATTTAATGCCATTTTTTTTGAGCGGAGGCAAAGATAACACCTGGACTGAGAGAAATGCGAATAAAAATCAGAATTATGCGTCTGCCCGATTCTGTTCAAAACCAATGAATTTCGCTGTATTGGACGTTTTCAGAAAAGAACGTGCACTGCAGAGGAGATCCCCATCTCTATTCCTTTGAATCAAAACGGCTGGCTTTCACTACACCCTCCACGTTTCGCAGTTTCTCCAAAAGCTGCTCGAGATGCCTGGTATCGTTAACGTAAAGCATTATTTCTCCTTCGAAGATTCCGTTCTCGGTATGAATTGACATGGAACTCATGTTTACCTTGAGTTCTTCAGAAATGATTTTCGAAACGTCGTTGATGAGACCCACCCGGTCTGTTCCCCTGATCTTCAAACCTGTCAGGAATGCTACCTCATGCTGCGAAGTCCATTTCGCTTTTACCACCCGGTTACCGTGATGAGACAAAAGCTCAGGAGCGTTAGGGCAGTTCGTGCGGTGTATCTTGATCCCTTCACTGACGGTCACAAAGCCAAACACTTCATCTCCCGGGATCGGAGTACAACACTTCGCAAGTTTGTAATCCACCACGTCCATGTCCTCACCGATCAGAAGAATGTCTTCGTATCTGCCTTTAACCTTCGTGATCTCCTGCTCAATTGTTCTTGCATCCGCCACCTGGATATTCGGCCTCGACTTCAGCGGCGATGCAGGTTTATTCTCAATAAACTTCTTTATATCCGCAGTGGTAATAAACCCGCCACCCACTCGGAAGTATAGATCGAAATGCGTCGGGGCTTTGAAGTAGTCGCGCATCTGTTCCAGCAGCGGCTGCGTTACATCCTCCTTTAACTGGCGAAGCTTGCGCATGATAATCTCTTTCCCTTCTTCGGCAGATTTCTTCTTGTCCTCTTTAAGAACATCCTTGATTCTGGACTTCGCTTTTGAGCTTACGACAAAGCGCAGCCAGTCTTCGTGAGGTTTTTGCTTCGCTGAGGTCAGGATCTCTATCTGGTCACCGTTCTTAAGCACATAATTCAGCGGAACGAGTTTGTTGTTCACTTTCGCTCCAATACACTTCGACCCTACCTGACTGTGGATCTCGAATGCAAAGTCAAGCGCTGTCGCTCCATATGGTAGCGTTTTCAGCTCTCCGCGTGGCGTGAAAACGAATACTTCTTCACTGAAAAGGTTTCCTCTGAAATCATCGACAAAATCCAGCGCACTGTGATTATTCTGCTCCAGCAGATCGCGAACGCGCGCAAGCCATTTCTCGAGATTAGATTCAGCAGTGGTACTCGTGTCCTTGTATTTCCAATGCGCCGCGTATCCCTTCTCCGCGATCTCATCCATTCTTTTGGTACGAATCTGAACCTCCACCCATTGGCCATTCTTTGCCATGACGGTGGTGTGAAGCGATTCATAACCATTCGCTTTCGGTGTACTGATCCAGTCGCGGAGCCGGTCGGGATTGGGCGTATAGAAGTCCGTTACTATAGAATATACCTGCCAGCACAAAGCTTTTTCGCTTTCGTATGGGGAATCCAGAATGATGCGGATAGCGAAGAGGTCGAACACTTCCTCAAATGGAATGTTTTGCTTTCGCATCTTAGTCCATATGGAGTGAATTGATTTCGGCCGTCCCTTGATGTCATAGCCGATCTTCAGTTTATCCAGCTCATCGTTGATAGGAACCATGAACTGCTTGATAAATTTTGTTCTTGCAGCCCTTGTGGCATCGATCTTTCTTACGATCGAGTCGTAAATCTGTCTGTCGGTGAAACGAAGGTAGAGGTCTTCAAGCTCTGTTTTGATCGCGTTTAACCCAAGGCGATGCGCGAGGGGTGCATAAAGGTAGATCGTTTCGTTTGCGACCTTCAGCTGTTTATTGCGCGGCATACTATCGAGAGTCCGCATGTTGTGCAGCCTGTCCGCGAGTTTGATGAGAATCACCCGAACATCTTCAGACAGGGTGAACAACATCTTCCGGAAGTTCTCCGCTTGCTGCGATGTTCCGTATTCAAAAACGCCTCTGATCTTTGTGAGGCCGTCGATGATTTTCGTGATCTTCTTTCCAAATAGCTTCTCGATATCGATGAGCTCCATTTCGGTGTCCTCAACGACATCATGCATTAATGCTGCTACGATAGAAGTGGTACCAAGCCCAATCTCTTCAACGCATATCTCGGCCACTGCAAGTGGGTGAAATATAAACGGTTCTCCCGACTTGCGACGCATGTCCTTGTGTGCCTGGAGAGAGATCGTAAATGCTTTCTTGATTAGTTTGGCGTCCCCGTCTTTGAGGATCGGTTTGGCTTTTCGCAGCAACCTGCGATATCGGCTAATGATCTCCTTTTTCTCCTGCTCGGTGTCTATTACCATCCTTAACCTTGTTTTCTAGCCCTGGAATGCTCAATTGGCAAAATTTAAAAAAATAAATCCACTACTCTTAATTTTCATCCTTGTGCTGTTCCATATGCCAATAATATCTATAAATTTGCGGTCCTTTTCCGGATGTGGCGTAATTGGTAGCCGCGCCAGACTTAGGATCTGGTGCCGCAAGGCGTGGGGGTTCGAGTCCCTCCATCCGGACTTCTGAGAACCCTTAATATCGTAACAAACTGCGGATATTGAGGGTTCTTCTCTATTTGGTAACCAATAAAATTCTTAGGTTTTGGAAATAACACTGAACAAACTGAACAACACTGAAGGTGTAATTAAAATTAAATTAACCGAAGGTGATTACCAACCCCACGTGGAAGAAAAAGTCCGCGACTATTCCCGCAAAGCCAACATAAAAGGCTTTCGCCAGGGGAAAGTACCTGCCGGGGTGATCAAGAAGATGTTTGGGAAGTCTATCCTGGTGGATGAAGTTAATCACGTTCTATCGCACAAGCTGAGCGATTACATCCGCGAAAACAACCTTAAGATTCTTGGCGAACCCCTTCCTAATCAGGAGAAAGCAAGAACAATCGATTGGGATTCACAGAAAGATTTTGAATTTGAATATCAGGTTGGTATGGTTGATGAATTCTCATATAACCTTTCCAAAGATGTGAAGATCAAATCGTTCCCTATTGAGGTTGACCAGAAAGTCATTGATGAAACGATCGAAGATGTTCGTAAGCGTTTTGGAAAGCCCTCGTATCCTGAGGTGAGTGAAGCCGGGGATAACATCTTTGGCGAACTCCAGTCGGTAGAAACAACTGACGCTGGTGAACCGGTGGTGAAAAAAGAATACTCCTATATCCAGGGCGACAAAGTCAAGAAAAGCGAACTCAACAAATTCGCCGGCCTTAAAAAGGATGATACTGTCGAGTTTGAAGTTGAAAAAACGTTCGACGATCCTGAAGCGATCGCCCAATTATTGGGAGTAACTACATCGGAAGCGAAAAATGCTTCTGGAAAATATGTTTTGAAAGTTGCCAACATCAGCAGAGTTGAAACTGCTGAATTGAACCAGGAGCTATTCGATCGGGTGTTTGGCAAAGATACTGTCACCACAGAAGATGAGTTTGTAAACAAGGTACGTGAAACTGTTGCTGACAACTACAAGCGTGAGAGTGAACATTTCCTCGATCATTACATCGAAGACTACTACATCTCAAATACGAGCATCAACCTTCCCGATGAATTTCTAAAGAACTGGTTGATGGTTTCGAGCCAGGGCAAAATCACTGAAGACGTTATTCAGAAGGAGTTCGAAGAATACAAGCGAGGCCTGAAGTGGGACCTTGTAAAGAACCGCATCGCTGAGGACAATAAGATCAGTGTTGAAAGTGACGAAGTCCGGGATAAGGCAAAGCAGCTGATTATCGGCCAGTTTGGTGGTGAAGCATTTGCAGAGCAAATGGCCGATCGTCTTGACGGGATCGCTGACAATTATCTTCAGCACGAGAATGGTCAGAATTTCATGAAGCTTTACCAGCAGCTTCGTAATGAAAAGATCATGAATTTCATCAAGGAACGCATTACCGTGGACGAGCAGAAAGTGACTGTTGATGAATTCAAGAAGATTACGGCAGAGCACACTCATTGAAAATAATTTTGCATTCGATACGACAATGGTTTTGTCTCCCCGGAGATAAAACCATTTTTTGTTTCTGCCTGATTAATCGTCGAAGGGTTGGATTTTTGACCCTCTATAACTAAGATTATATCTGGATTACCGGCAGGAGCGATATTCTAAACCCTTACCGTTCTTTTCTGATATTTACTATTATACCTCTGTAACATGAACAATAACAACGAATTCCGTAAGTACGCGGTGCATCATTTAGGCATGAGCGGCAACACCATAGACGGTTACGCTCAGCAGATCCAGAACATGACTCAGTACGTAATCGAAGAACGTCCGGGAAACTTCCGGGCAATCGATGTATTTACCCGACTGATCTCCGACAGGATCATCTTCCTGGGGATGGGAGTCGACGACCAGATAGCGAACCTGATCCAGGCGCAGTTACTTTTCCTGGAGTCTTCTGACCCTAAAAAGGACATAATCATGTACATCAATAGCCCGGGCGGTTCTGTTTATGCAGGTTTGGGCATCTACGATACAATGCAGTATGTAAACCCTGATGTAGCCACAATCTGCACGGGTCTGGCCGCTTCAATGGCGGCGGTGTTGCTTTCAGCTGGAACAGCTAAAAAGCGGTCTGCTCTCCCACATGCACGCGTAATGATCCACCAGCCAATGAGTGGAATGCAAGGACAGGCGTCGGACATGGAAATTTCATTACGCCAGACGCTGGAGGTGAAAAAGGATCTTTACAATATCCTTGCGAAACACAGCAACCAGAAGTATGAAAAGATCGAGAAGGATTCTGATCGTGACTACTGGATGCGCGCTTCTGAAGCAAAAGAATATGGCCTGATCGATGAGGTTCTTGAGCGCAAGAAAGTTTAGTTCAGGACTTACTAATAAAAATACCATTCATCGAATCCCGGTCGCCCGGGATTCTTATTTTTGGGGCTGCCCGGCGGGTCCAGCGCTTTTAAATGCCCGGTGTAGGATTCCAACCCCTCTTCGGCGCTTCGGGTCCATGGATGTGGGGATAATTGATTACCTTGGGAACTTATTCCCCGCCCGGGCTATTAAACAATAATTATGGCAGAAGTTACCTGTTCGTTTTGCGGCAGAAGCAAGAAGGATGTTGATCTTATGATCTCGGGCATTCACGCCCACATCTGTGACAAATGTGTCACGCAAGCAAATCAAATCCTCAGTGAAGAAAAGAAAAGTAAGACGGATGCCGGCTTCGCGCCGAATTTCAAGCTGATCAAACCAAGGGAGATCAAAAAATTCCTTGATGAATATGTGATCGGTCAGGATGAAGCGAAGAAAGTGATGTCCGTAGCTGTGTATAACCATTACAAGCGGTTAATGCAGCGAAAGCTTGATAGTGATGTCACCATCGAGAAGTCCAACATAATAATGGTCGGCGAAACCGGAACAGGTAAAACCTATCTCGCCCGGACCCTGGCCAAAATCCTTCAGGTTCCCTTCTGTATTGCTGACGCAACGGTTCTTACCGAGGCCGGCTATGTAGGTGAGGACGTTGAAAGCATCTTAACCCGCCTTCTGCAATCGGCTGACTATAACATCGAAGCTGCCGAGAGAGGGATCGTATACATCGATGAGATCGACAAGATCGCCAGGAAGTCTGACAACCCTTCTATCACCCGCGATGTGAGTGGTGAAGGCGTACAGCAAGCGCTTCTGAAACTTCTCGAAGGTACTGCAGTGAACGTACCGCCTCAGGGTGGAAGAAAACATCCTGATCAGAAGATGATCACTGTAAATACCGAGAACATTCTTTTTATTTGCGGTGGAGCCTTCGAGGGAATAACGCGGTTCATTGGGAACCGCTTAAATACCAGGCCTCTCGGGTTTGTTGCCGGACATGATGGTTTCCATCCTGGTGCTATGGAGAAAGACAACCTCCTTCAGTTTATCACCTCACAGGATCTCAAGAGCTTTGGTCTGATTCCCGAATTGATCGGCCGCCTACCAGTAGTATCGTTTTTGAATCCCCTTGACAATGAAACACTGCGTCGCATATTAACGGAGCCCAAGAACGCGCTCGTCAAACAATACAAGAAGCTCTTCGAAATGGAAGAGATCGAGTTAGAATTCAAAGATGGCGCAATTGACTTCATCGTTGAGAAAGCTATGGAGTTCAAGCTCGGTGCCCGCGGTCTTAGAAGTATCTGCGAAGCAATCATTAACGATGCAATGTTTGAATTACCTTCTGACAAAACAACAGATAAGCTGGTGATCAATCGTGCTTATGCAGAAGAGAAATTCAATAAGTCCCAATATAGCAAGTTGAAAGTCGCTTAGGCCATTGGTCTGACCACATCCTCAGAGTTGTTTCCAGCTGAAAGAATCACTCTTATCCATCACCACTATCAACAACGAATTCGATGAATCCGAAAGGTATCAGCCTCGGGATTCATCGAATATGTTCGTACAATTTCTGTCAGAAAATCATACTGTTAGCTGCTCACCGCATTATTCGATCAGCGAATACAGCTTCACGCTCGTCAGCGTTCCCTGTGACTTAGATTTGTCGAGATTAATCGTAGGAAGATTTACAATCGTCTTGAGCAAACTGGTCTCCACTCCTTTTCCCTCGAAGTACCTCAGGTCATCATCCTGAATTGTTTTGTAGGGTTTAGGAGCCTGGCAAATGGTGGCACAACCACCGCTTTCAAGGCAGGCAGAAATGGCTTTCCCACATGACACCTGACCATCACACGAAGTCGAAGTTTTCTTACCTCCGTTCACGCACTCGACGACATATTTGTCGGCGGCGATCCTGGCGTACTCTTCCCTTCCCGCTATCGGAAAAAGGTCTTCTGATTGAAAGTTAAGAAGAGTGAGTTCCCCGGTTTCGGTATCCATGGCAACTTCATAAGAAATAAGATACATGTCCTCCTTAGAAGTGGTCTTTTCACGAAGAGAGGCAAATACAGGCTGGATACTCTTAACAAGAGCGTCCACACGTTCATCGACACTGAGCGGTGTCTGCTGAGGCTTAGGGGTTGAAGATTCGTCTGCGCAGCTTACTGCGAAGAACAGGGCGAGAATTACAAGGTAATTTTTCATAGATGATAACGGTTTTTAATGTAATTCAAAGGTAACGGCACGGGGTAACGACATACAACCAAGTCACACTCCGGTTTCCTGGACAAGTTTATGAGCAGAAGAAAATCAGGGAATAAGCGAACCAGTAGTGTAAACACTGGCAACTACGATCAAATGATCGGATGATGCGTCACAACAGATCTGAACTATGCTAACGCAAAGGCTATACGCTCTAGTGGGAGTCCAGGAAAACTAATATGGCCAGTAATCAGGTTTCGTCGTTGTAGCAGAAGCAGCAGCGCGACGGCAGTCCATACAACGCTCAGGGTAACATCCGGAATTATTTGTTTCGCATGGAATCTCTCCAAACAACCCCATAAAATCCCCAACGAATAAAGATGCCGTGCTAACTGAGGAAACACCAAAGTAACCCAGCACATTCATATCCGGATTCTCTACAGCGCGAATATTTCCGCGTATCTGATAATTTGGACTTTCGAAGATCGTTCCATTGTTACCCATCTGTCCCTGTATACCGCTCCAATAAGTATGAGCAGCTTTCGTTAAGGAATATTGTTTCACCTCAGCAAAATATCCCCTGTTAAATTTCTGTAGAAGATCCAGTGAAAACAGGTGATAGTTGGTCATCTGTTTTCCGTTAAACAAGAGATCGTCCTCTACCTTCAGATATTCAACGTCCGCTTCCTTTACCCAACAACGATAAATATCCTTTGCAAACGGCGCGGGTCCTTCCCAGGTAATACAGTCACCCTTTTTCATCCGCTGATTTGTTTTACTCATCTCATAGGCGACAGGCGCGATGAATTCATAGGTCCCATTGTACCGCCAGCGGTAGTAGTTTTCAGTTTCCAAATCATCTGTAAAGTCGACACTGAAGTCGAGTTTCGTCCCATTCAATTTCGCCGATAGGGCAGTCAGTTCCGGGACAGCAAGACACTTCTCAGGAAGCGACTCATATTCCTCTCCATTCTTCAATGTGATTTTTATACGATATGATTTCCCAGGCACGGCGCTGAATGCTTGCGAGGTAATGTAGTTACCATTCAATGCATAAGTCAACTGCTCAGTATTGCCTTCATCGTCAATAATTGAAACGCTGGCGCCTTCTACACGAGAGAAGTCAGGTTTGGTATTATACTGGCGGGAGTATCCCAGCCGGACGAGATGTGGACCGGGATCGGTGGTGATTGTTCCATCAACAACAAAACTGTCGGCGGTTCCTTTGAAAACCTCAATCTCCTCGACGCATCCGAAGAAGGAAAACAAAATCAGAAAAACGATTAATCTATTCATAACAGAAGATGCAGATCAATATTTGAAGTTGAGGGTAATTGAAGGAAACGCGCTTCCAAGCACTGAGAGTTTGTATGCTTTCGGCGGACTTCCATAGAGGTTCTCATAATACACAGAGTAGGCATTCTTCCTGCCATATACGTTGTACACAGCAAAAGTCCAGCTGAGGCTCCACTTTCGTTCCATTCTAGGCTTACTATTAACAGTCACTGAAAGATCGAGGCGATGATAGTCAGGAATTCGTCCCTGATTTCTTCCCGAGAAATCGAACACATTACTTTGGCTCCCGACATCGTAAATTGAAAGAGGTACTGTTGCAGGACGACCAGTACTATAAGTGAAATTCGCACCGTACTGAACCAGCGGATTACTCTTATAGTTTACAGCCATTGAGACATTGTGAGGCTTATCGTTATTCGCAGGATACTCCAAACCATTATTGATCTTCTCATCATCAAATTCGCCATCCACTTTTCGGAATATTCTTGAGAACGTATAGCTCATCCAACCTGTTAATCTTCCAGTCTTCTTATTCAGGAACATCTCAAGTCCATAGGCCCTTGAAGTCCCATTGATCAATTGACTCTCAATGTTCTCGTTCATGAGGAGGACAGTACCATCCTTAAACTCGACGATATTATCGGC
>JAEYXN010000120.1 GCA_023431285.1 Bacteroidota bacterium | reverse complement strand
CCGGAGAGAACAAAACCCTGGGGAACCGCTCATGCAGTATTGTGCGCTGAGCCTGCCATCAATGAACCTTTTGTTGCAATCAACGCAGACGACTTCTACGGCAAAGACGCCTTTCAATCCGTGGCGGATTTTTTCCGAAATGAAAACGACGGTGATCATGCAATGGTGGGCTTCACACTGAAGAATGTGTTGTCTGAGCACGGCAGCGTTTCGCGTGGAATCGGTGAGACTGATTCGAAAGGTTATCTGACTTCCGTGGTGGAAAGAACAACCATCGTGAAAGAAGATGGAAAGATCGTCGCAAAGGAAAAAGAAGGAGACATTATCCTTAGTCCTGAAGCGCCTACCTCAATGAACTTCTGGGGTTTCCATCCTTCGGTCTTCAAACTCGCTACTGAAATGTTTCACGATTTTCTTAAGGAGAATCACACGAATATCAAAGCTGAATTCTACATCCCTTTGTTTGTTAACCGAATGATACTCGAAGGAAAAGGGAAGGTAAAAGTCATTGGCGGAGGAAATATCTGGTTCGGCGTTACATACAAGGAAGATAAGGAAGCTGTGTCGAAACGAATCCAGGAGATGATCTCTTCAGGTCAGTATCCTGCAAAGTTGTGGAGCTAGCTACTCGCTGGGGCGGGAAACTATTTGATGCGTAATCGCCTTACCTTTGTTCTTACAAGATGGATCGACAACGAGACACGCGCATCATAAAGGAGGCCGCCTCCCGACTGGGCTTCAGCTACTGTGGTATCGCGAAGGCTGAATTCCTGGAAGAGGAAGCTCCCCGCCTGGCGGAATGGTTATCCAAAGGTTACGCTGGTAAAATGCGTTATCTGGAGAACCATTTCGATATGCGCCTTGATCCAACATTGTTAGTCCCCGGTGCGCGCTCCATCGTGACATTGCTTTATAACTACTTTCCTGAACGGGACCTTGCCTCCGATGGGGGTTTTAAAGTGGCGAAGTATGCTTACGGAGCCGACTATCATGACGTGGTCCGCGACCGCCTCAAAGATTTCATGACCATTATCCGTGAACAAATCGGCGATGTGCAAGGGCGCGTGTTCGTAGATTCCGCTCCTGTTATGGAACGTGCATGGGCAAAGCGTGCCGGTGCCGGCTGGGTTGGCAAAAACTCGTTGCTGATCAATAAATCGATGGGAAGTTTCTTCTTCCTTGCTGAACTCATCATTGATCTGGAGCTTGACTACGATGGCCCCGTAAAAGATTACTGCGGCACCTGTTCCGCGTGCATGGACGCGTGTCCAACGGATGCGATACCCGCACCATACGTCGTTGACGGGAGCAAATGTATTTCGTATTTCACAATTGAATTGAAAGACGAAATCCCGCGCGATGTTAAAGGCAAATTCGACAACTGGATCTTTGGATGTGACATCTGCCAGGATGTTTGCCCATGGAACAGATTCTCCGTTCCTCACAGAGAGCCGGCTTTTACTCCCAATTCCGCTATAGCAAATTTCTCTGAGACTGAGTGGATGGAAATGACGGAGGATATCTTCCAGGTGGTGTTTAAGAATTCCCCCGTCAAACGTGCGAAGTATGAAGGCCTCCGTAGAAATATAAAGTTCGTGAAGGACGAATGATTACTTGATCAGCAATTCAGCCTCCTTTGCAATCTTTTGATTGTATTCGAATGCAAGTTTCTGATAATTCACTAAATCAATGATCGTCCCGATCAGACAAAGTCCGCCGGTAAAGAAGTAAAGAATCCCCATTCCGATCTGATCCGTAAGGAAACGCTGGAGCCCTGCAAATCCGACAAAGCCAACCAACGTAAGAACAAGGATCAGCATTGGATCGCGTCTGCGGTTACGATAGACAGTCGCAAAAGAGCGAGCTCTGTCATCGTCCATGCCGGCCACGATATTTTGAACAAAAAGCATTTCTTCGCCGGTGAGCTCCGGCAAAACATCAATAATTCGAGCCATAAGATTGGTAGTTGTTTTTTATAAGTTGAAGGATTCGGAAAAGCAGGATTACCAAAGCGAATATCCCCAGGGGATGACTTTCGAACGACGCCGAAATATCCCCGGCAAACAAATAGCTGATCGAACGGCCAAGGCCACACCCCGGGCAAAATGAAAATCCAAGAGCATCCAGTGGACAAATGCTGATGTGCTCATGAGAAGGATCGATCACTGCGAGAACGGCCAGGGCAACAAGCCAGATGTATGCTTCAAAAGGAATTTTTAGTAGTTGCCGGACCATACTTTTGTATACGGAATCTAATGAGGTGCGTTTAAAAATAAAGCCCCCGCCTGGGTCCGGGCGGAGGCTTCATCTAGGCTAATAGTTTAACCTTAAGATACCACAAAGCACCTGTTCAGGATAGCTTCATGTTCACTCCCAAACCTGGAATAACACCAGTTTTTGAGGTCGCTTACTTCATCCGCTATCAGCAATCTGATAGCCTTTCTCAGCTCTTTCTCGAATAGAAGAGCGTCAAAACTCACTTTTGTGAGTACAGTTTTGACATAGTTCAACATGTTGAGCAATCGTTAAAAAATAGGGTTTATTAACCTAACAATTGTTAAGGTATAAAATTGTTTACGAATGTAAAAGAAGTTCAAAAAACTTTCAACTCAAATTAGCGACCAGCCCGGCGACTTGGCGGCCTATTCACCTTTCTTCATATCCAAGAAACCGGAGCTGGATTAAAATTTAATGGTCGTTAAGGAGTTTTGTACATTGACATCGCGTTGTTGGATTATGAAATTACTCTTGTCCGTCTTCCTTCTTGTAGCAGCATTCTTTGGGGCCGCCGCCCAGAAGATCGAGGTTTCCCTCGGTCCGGATGAAATCGGAGAAAATCAGTTGTGGCCAATAATTATTACCGTTCACAATGGTCAGCTCCGGTCATACGGCAAGTTTCCCGACATACCCGGCATGCGAAAACGCGATGAATCTCATCGTTCCAGTACAAGCATGATCAATGGCCGGGTCACTTCATTTCAAAGCCGCATCATGTACTATTCCGCAGATGCCCGCGGGGTAATCAATGTTCCATCCTTCTCAATCACTGTTAACGACAAAACAATTCGTGTCCCCGGAAAAAAGGTAACGGTAAAACAACTCTCGGGAAAACCGCAGCAACCGAATGCTCAATTCCCACAGACAAACCCGGATGATTTTTTTGGTAATGATGAACCTGAATATGTAGAAGTGGAGGATGACGCTTTCCTCGCAGTGACTACCGATAAGTCAGAGGTGTATGTCGGGGAAGGTGTTAACGCCTCTCTCGCATTCTATCGCGCTGAAAGCAACAGAGCAATCCTTAATTTCTACGATGTCAGCAGACAACTTACCGACATCCTAAAAAAGCTTAAGCCTACAAACTGTTGGGAAGAGAATTTTAACATCGAGGACATCGAGGGTGAACGCGTAACAATAGATGGGAAAGTTTATATAAGATTCAAGATCTATGAAGCAATGTTCTTCCCTTTCAATACCGATCCAATCAAATTCCCGGCGGTGAGTCTCGAAATGCTGAAGCTCAAAGTCGCAAGAAGGCCGTCGTTCTTCAGTCCGAATACCCGCGAAGGATTTAAGACATTTACAAGTAAACCGAAAACGGTCATCGTAAAAGAGCTCCCGCCACACCCTCTGAAAAACAGTGTCGCGGTAGGAGACTACCGACTCTCCGAGAAGATTGCCAGAACTGAAATCACTACCGGCGAAAGCACAGCTTACGAGTTTAATATTTCCGGAGAAGGTAATATCGCATCGCTGCCGAAGCCATCCACACGGAAAGACGATGTGTTCGAAATTTACGACCCTAATGTTCGCCAGGAGTTGTCTAAGGGCGCACATCGTATATCCGGCACCAAGTCGTTCCGTTATTTTCTAATCCCGGGAGAACCCGGAGAATACAATCTGGGAGATTATTTCCAATGGGTATATTTCAGCCCCACGAGGAAAGCGTATGACACGCTATCGTCGAATGTTAAACTCCGCATAACCGGCGAAAGCAAGAAGAATCAGGCCATCGAATCTTATGATCCCGGAAATTTCTATGATGGCGCTTCTGTGGCGGATAATACCCTGCGACCCATCGAGAACAGAAACTGGATGAAGTGGGTGTTTCAGGGCTTTATTATCGCGATGGTGGGAACATCCGCCGTTCTGCTGTTCAGGAAATAGGTTAATTTCTTCACTTCTGGATAATTCCCCTTTCTGAGTTAATTTGCTGCCCTTTAGACCAACGGTATGGGTAATTCTTTTGGAAAAATTTTCAGGATCACAACATTTGGCGAATCGCACGGTCCAGCGCTGGGTGTTACCATCGATGGATGTCCTGCTGGATTAGATATAGATCCCGAATTCATTCAGCAGGAACTGGATCGTCGTAAGCCGGGCCAGTCACGAATCACCACGCAGCGCAAAGAAGGCGACGTTGTTGAAATACTCAGCGGCGTTTTCGAAGGAAAAAGCACCGGTACACCGATCGGCATGCTGATCAGAAATGAAGACCAACGCAGTAAGGATTATTCCCATATAGCCGAAACATTCCGGCCATCGCATGCCGATTACACCTACGAGACCAAATATGGGGTGCGCGATTATCGTGGCGGGGGTCGCAGCTCCGCCCGCGAAACCGCCGCGCGCGTGGCTGCCGGCGCAGTAGCCAAAGCGTTGCTTGAAAAATATGGAATTTCTGTTCAGGCTTACGTCTCTCAGGTAGGCGATATCCGTGCTCCTCATTACACCTCGCTTGACCTATCCCTTACTGAATCAAATATCGTCCGTTGTCCTCATGCTGAAACAGCTCAAAAGATGATTGATTTGATTGATGAAGTTCGTCTGGACAGGGATACGATTGGAGGCATTGTTACATGTGTTATTCGCAACACTCCGGTCGGTTTAGGAGAACCGGTTTTTGATAAGCTGCACGCAGAACTTGGAAAAGCGATGCTAAGCATTAATGCCGTCAAAGGTTTTGAATACGGAAGTGGCTTTGAGGGTATCCATTTGAGGGGTTCGCAGCACAATGACGAGTTCTACAACGATGGCGCGCGCATTCGTACAAGAACAAATCACTCTGGTGGCGTTCAGGGTGGAATTTCTAATGGGGAGGACATCTACTTCAATGTCGCGTTTAAACCCGTCGCCACGATCATGAAAGATCAGCCTTCTGTGGACAAGGACGGAAATGATACTGTCGTTTCCGGAAAAGGACGTCACGATCCCTGTGTTTTACCCCGGGCAGTTCCAATCGTGGAAGCAATGGGTGCATTGGTTCTGGCGGACTTCCTGCTAAGAAGCAGAATGTCCCGGTTACAGTAATCTTAATCGAAATCAGGTTCGAAAGAAGGTTCCACATATTCGCCTTCCCACTTCGCTATTATGATTGTCGCCAGACAATTGCCAATGACATTCACAGAAGTGCGGGCCATATCCATTAATTCATCGATACCCAGTATCGCCATGATCGGCCAAAGCGGGAGTCCGAATGAGGCTGCAGTTCCAAGGAGGATGACGAGAGTGGCGCGCGGCACACCGGCGACTCCCTTGCTTGTTAGCATCAGTGTAAGCACAATGAGAAACTGGTCTCCGATGGACAGATCGATGTTTGCTGCCTGCGCGACAAATATTGCAGCAAGTGAAAGATAAAGCGTACTTCCATCAAGGTTGAACGTATAGCCCGTGGGTAGCACGAAGGAGACGATCTTGCGTGGCACCCCCAGCTTCTCCATGTTCTCCATCGCTTTTGGAAGCGCAGATTCGGAGCTGGTAGTCGCGAATGCGATAGAGACAGGTTCTGAAATCGCCCGGAAAAATTTCTTGATCGGGACTTTCACAGCAAGCGCAATCGGTAGAAGAACTCCGAAAAGAAACGCCAGAAGGGCGCCGTATAGTGTGAACAATAATTTTAGTAGCGACGCTAGGATATCGATTCCCAGGTGCCCTACCGTTACGGCGATCGCAGCACCCACTCCGAAGGGAGCGAAATGCATGATGATGTTCGTGAACTTGAACATCGTTTCCGCAAGGCTTTCCGTGAAAGAGAGAATTGGTTTCTTTTTCTCCTCAGGAAGAAGTGCCAGGGAAATGCCGAAGATCACACTGAATACTACAATAGGAAGTACGTCGCCGTGATAGATCGACTTGATTATGTTTTCAGGGAAGATGTGAAGAACAACTTCT
Source organism: Bacteroidota bacterium (assembly GCA_023431285.1). Classification (GTDB taxonomy): domain Bacteria; phylum Bacteroidota; class Bacteroidia; order Cytophagales; family Cyclobacteriaceae; genus Ohtaekwangia. The sequence continues at coordinate 3,809 of JAEYXN010000120.1, read as the reverse complement.
TCCCAAGATTGAGCCTTGGCTTCAGGAAGGTCTTCCTTGAATCCCGCTGGTAGAACGATCCCTTCTCCCGCTTTGGTAATGTTTATCGCAATGAGGCCGATAACAAGGGCAATTGTAGTTACCACTTCGAAATAAAGAATGGATTTCCACCCCATGCGCCCCACCTGCTTGATGTTTGAATGCCCTGCAATTCCAACTACGAGCGTTGCGAAAAGAATAGGAGCAATGATGGTTTTAATCAATCGGAGGAAGAGCTTGCTTAACACTGAAAGATTCTGCGCGAACTCTGGCCAGTTAAGTCCGATCTCGATTCCTATCAGCATACTGACAAGTATCCAGGTAGTGAGAGATTTTTTCCGGAACGCAAAAAAAATGATGAACAGGACGGTTATCCATCGGCTTCCTATCAGGAGGTACTCCGGGAAACCGGCTCCCATATAGAAGTGGACAAGGTGAATGATCGTTGCAATCGAAAGAAGAACAAGAATTATAAAACCGATTCGTCGTAGAGCCAAATCTTTACAGTTTAGGTGTATTAAAATGTGCCGGCAATATAGAAAAAGTACGGAATCCTATTCCAATTACAAGCGCCCGCAGCAATCAGGGAACTATAATTCCTTAACTTTGTTGGGTAATGAACACCGTCAGCAGACGTCATAATTTATTGCAGTATGCTTAAGCAAGTTCCTAAAAACGTACATATCTATCTGGAGTCAAATCCTAATCCCAATTCCCTGAAGTTCGTCATCAACGAAATGCTGGTACCCGAGGGATTAAGTTTTGACTTCCCCGACGCAGAAAGCACAGACATCTCTCCGCTTGCAGCAGAGTTGTTCCAATACGAATTTGTCGATCGGGTCTTCTTTGCCAGCAATTTTGTGACGGTGACGAAGAAAGGCGATGTCGAATGGCTGGAGATTCAGAATACGATTAAGAACCATATTCGGGAATTCTTGGAAGGTGGGAAATTCGTCATTGAGGTGAATGAGCCGGAACCCGCATCTGCTGAAGACGACACAGAAACCGTCAAGAAGATTAAGGCCATCCTTGAAGAGTATATACGCCCGGCAGTGGAGCAGGACGGCGGCGCCATTACGTACCATTCCTTTCAGGATGGAATTGTGAAGGTGAAGCTTCAGGGTTCCTGCAGTGGATGTCCTTCCTCCATGATCACTCTAAAAGCAGGAATTGAGAACCTGTTTACCCGCATGATGCCCGGCGAAGTAAAGTCCGTTGAGGCGCTGGCCTGACCGCTGCATATTTTCCGGACATAATCTTTCTTTTGCTGAACGCTGGCAGCAGTTTTTTATCTTTACCTCTTACGGCAACAGAGGCTGATACTCCATGCGCTTCAGATCCTTTATTCTTTTCATCCTTCTCTTGCCAGCCTTCCCCCTGGTGTCCACAGCCCAGGAGAAAGACACTGCCAAAGTAAAGATCCTCGACTCTCGGGTTGGGAGGGAATTGATGGATGCGGTTACCCGGAAACCATCCTTCGGTCAGGGCAAGGCGAACGTGAAGAGTGAAGATCCCTTCATGCGCCATCAGGGAAAAATTATCCGGAAGATCTATATACGGCGAATCTCTTTCGAGAGATCGATCTACGACACCACCCGCAGTTTCCGAAATACAGTTACCAAAATTGCGGACAAGCTTCACAAGGATACTCGTTCCGTTGTAATCCGAAATAACTTGTTCTTCCGTGAGAACCGTCCGCTTAACCCTTACAAGCTCGCGGACAATGAACGCTACATCCGGGATCTGGACTTTATCCTCGACAGCAAGATTCGTGTAATCCCAATAAACGGCTCCTCCGACTCCGTCGACGTTGAGGTGATAACCCGTGACGTATTCAGTTTGGGCGCCCGTGCACGCGTTCGTGGAGTCGATCGTTTTGCCGTAGGAATTTATGACGCGAACCTCATGGGCCTTGGTCAGCGATTGCAAGGTGATTTTCTTTTCGATCGCGAGCGTGATCCCCTCGTCGGGAAAGAATTCCGGTTCTCCAGATCGAGTCTCGGTGGATCGCTGGTCAACCTCGCCGTAGGTTATACCGAACTCAACAACGGCCGAAGCCTTGGTGAAGAAAATGAGTATGCTTACTTCTTCAGGTTATCGCGTCCACTGGTGTCTCCCTATTCGCGCTTCGCCGGCGAGGTCGAACTCAGTAGCAACTGGTCGCAGAATGTCTTTAATGGAGCCGATTCTTTGTTCCGACGATATCACTACAACGCTCAGGATTATTGGGTCGGATACAACATCGGCACCTCGACAAATATGAATGACAGAAGCAGGCATTTCGTTGCGCTCAGGTATCATCAACAACGTTTCTCACGACAACCGGACCAGGAGTTTCAACGGTCAAGACTGATCTACAACAATAATCGTTTTCTGCTTGGAGAAGTGATCTTTTACAATCAGAACTTCTATAAGACAAATTATGTGTACGGGTTTGGGAGAACGGAAGATATTCCTTACGGCCAGACGATCACGTTCACAGGAGGCTGGTCTGAAGACATTGGACAGAAACGGTTTTACGCCGGCATGAGCGCGATCAAAAGGATCGTTCGTCCAAGTGGAAGATTTTATGACATTGAAGCGGGAGCGGGGACTTTCTTTAACGGCGACCAGACTGAAGACGGCGTCATGTTCGTGAGAGGTCAGTTCTACTCGAAACTTTACGATATCAAGAAATCGAAAATCCGTCATCAGTTGGGTGGTGGTTACGCGCGGGCATTCAACAACCGTGTGCGTGAGCTCTTAACTTTGAATAATGAACTTCGTGGATTTGGTGCCGATAGTCTTTTCGGCTTCCAGCGTTTTTCCTTGCGTACAGAAACCACAGTATTTACTCCGTTGCAGTTTGTGGGATTCAGGTTCGCGCCTTTCCTTTCCCTTGAAGGCGCTTACCTCAAACAGAAAATCCCAATGGGATCTGAAGGCACTTTCTTCTGGGGAACCACTGGGGGTATCCGGATCAGAAATGAAAACCTGATCTTTGGTACGATTGAATTCCGTGCGTTCTACTATCCGAAAACTGTTCCGGGTGTAGACGTTCTTGCCTTCAAAGTCACCACTAACGTGCGAATAAAATATTCAGGTACGTTCGTCAGTCCGCCGGATTTTGTGAGGTTTAATTAATAGGGATTGTTGACGTGATCTAATGCGGCTTAATTCCTATTGAGTTCAGCCACCCCAGAATCGCTTTCTTATCTTCCGCGGTGATTTTGGTCTCAGGATGCAATAGCGTATAAGATTCAAGAGGCATCGTTTCGTCCCCTACAACCTCTCCAACCTCTTCAAGTTTGTGATCGGCTTTTTTCTTTTCGTAAGAAGCAAACTCCGAAAAATTCAACTCACCCTTTCCTTCGTTCACATGGTCCGCTAACCACCAGGCTACTGGCTGAATATTCGCGTACCATGGATAGTTGGTGTTGTTGCTGTGACAATCGTAACATTTCGCGATCAGCAGCTTATGCACATCGACCGGCATAGCATGCACTTTCGAGATGTCGCGATCGGTAATAATTTCTGTGGAAATGTTCCGCCCGGGTCGGAAAAACTGGATGATGACAAGCACAGCAAGAAAACCAAGAGCAATCTTTTTAGCCATTACTTTAAGATTAAGGTGAATAATACTACGATTTTCCTTCCTCCCCACCAATGGGTTTTGTCGTCCAGTTATAGCGCACTGACAAAAGTCTGAAAATAAAAACAGTTGCAGTTGAAATACTCGCTGCAAGTGTCTCATTTGCCTCTGCTACGAGGATCAATGTGACATAAATCCCGCACCCCAGAAACGCTGCACC
>JAEYXN010000085.1 GCA_023431285.1 Bacteroidota bacterium | reverse complement strand
GGATATGAAGATGCTGAGAACTTTTTAGGATGAACCCAGGATTAGAGAGTATAGGATCATAAAGCACTACTGCAATGATGGATGCGAAAGCTGCCAAAAGGAACAGACCACCGGCGGCGATGGCTGTTTGTCTGCTGTGATGCATGGTTGAGATTTGCATTTTAATGAAGTTGATGCTGCTATTACTTTCCTGCAAGAGGATTGATCTTCCATGGATTGATCACCTGCAGACTTATGTTGATGTAACGGCTGTACATTTCCTCGCTACGCGAAAGGATTGTTAGTCCGCGGGAGTATCGTACATCAAGGACAAGGCTTTTTTGTTTGATCATGAATTTGTATCCACCACCCAGTTGAACACCGGCGTCGAAGCGTTTGAATCCGTTGGGCGATGAAGCGTCGAAGGAGAGTGAAGTTGTAGCGCCTTCGGTTTTTGCTTTACCTGAAAGATTATAGGTGATGGATGGTCCTGCGTTTAAGTGAATGCGGCCTAAGTGGAGACGCGCAAGGACAGGAGTCTCTAAAGTATAGAAACGAAGATCTGTTTTGCTGCCTTCGAGGGAATGTTGCGCATCGATTTGTCCGCCTCTTGTTAGGTAATACAACTCGAATACCATAGAGAACCTGGATGTGATTCCTGCCTGGAACGAAGCTCCGACTTGCACACCGCGGGTGGAAGTCTTGTGGCCCCAGAGGTCACCGGTAGACTGACCGTAATCTACGTTGGTGTTTACCATGTTTAGGAGAGGTCTCAGATACGAGACTTGAACTGGTTTTTTCTGTTGAACCGATTCATCTGACTGAGCGTAGGCATTTGCGCCGAGGAACATCATACCAAGGATGATGATTTTGGTGATTTGTGCTTTCATAGTGTTTGTTTTTTGAGCAAAGGAATCCGGGTCGGGGGGCGTGGACAATTCTATTATGCGAAGGGCGGGAAGATGTCTGCGTACCGGGTTGATTGGTCTGCGAAATTTTGGGTGGGATGGGGGTCCGCATCCTAACGCCAACGCTCACCCCTGTCACCTGAAGGGGTAAGAACCCCTGGCCACTGAAGGGGAAACCCGCGTGCTGATTATCTTAACAGAAGTGGACGTTATGTTTTGCTTTGGTGTTTTCGGGATGCCGAACGATCGTGGTAGTACTCCTTTACTCCTACGCGCAACCCCCCTGAAGGGGAACCCGCGCGCTGGATTATCTTAACAGAAGTGGACGTTATGTTTGCTTTGGTGTTTTTGGGATGCCATAACGATGTGGTAGTTCTTCTTTACGGCTACACGCAACCCCTGGACCCTGAAGGGGAAACCTGCGTGCTGATTATCTTAACAGAAGTGGACGTTATGTTTTGCTTTGGGGTTTTCGGGACGCCATAACGATGTGGTAGTTCTCCGTTACTCCTACGCTAACCCCTGGCCCCTGAAGGGAGAACCCGCGCGCTGGATTATCTTAACAGAAGTCGACGTTATGTTTTGCTTTGGTGTTTTTGGGATGCCATAACGATGTGGTAGTTCTTCTTTACGGCTACGCGCAACCCCTGGCCCCTGAAGGGGAAACACCGCTGGATCATAGAAGTGTTTCCTTTCGCTTTCTTAAAGCGTTATCTTGGATTGTTATTCACATGAAGAATATTCCTGTCAGATCGATCAAGCCGGAGCAGACGAAGCCTCCCCTGCCCTTGAGTTTCCGCATCAGGACTATTGCCGAAGTGCTTGATGGGCGGGATATGAATCAGGATCTTCATCGTCATGATTTCTATTTTCTTCTGGCTTTAAGACGCGGACAAGGAACACACGAAATTGATTTCGTTTCTCATCCGATTGAAAATGACACGGTGTTTTTTATGCGACCTGGTCAGGTGCACAGGCTTTCACTGAAAGCAAAGAGCGAAGGATATCTTGTGGAGTTTGGGAAGGACTTTCTTAGCCAGCAGGGAGACAACAACCTTATACGTAAATGCGTCCGCGACAATTATTGTAAGCTTGCTCCTGCGGATTCCGAAGAGGTGCAGAATGTACTCAAGACAATTCATGAGGAGCAAAGGAGTCAGGCGGAAGGGTTTCGACGTGTGATTATGGCAAGTCTTTCTATTTTATTTATAAAGCTCGTAAGGGCAATGGAGGGCCATCACCTAAGGAGTGCGGGAAAGCGATACGCACATAATCAGTTGGAGGAATTCATGGAGTTGTTGGAAGCAGAGTTCGGTGAATACAAACAGGCATCGTACTATGCAGCAAGGATGAGTTTATCCATGTTCCAGTTGAATTCAGTCACGAAGTCGTTGGCAGGAAAGACGGCCGCACAATTGATCGATGATCATATACTTCTTGAGGCGAAGCGTTATCTCCTTGCCACAACAAACCAGGTGAGTCAGATTGCCTATCAGCTGGGATATGAAGATGTTTCATACTTCATCCGTTTCTTCAGAAAGCATACCGGGAGTACACCGGAAGCATTCCGTCAGAATTTCAGGTAAGTCCTATATCATCTCATTTTTGTCCTATTACCGGCACATCTTCACCCGGTAATTTTGCTTTCCATATCAAACACCAAAGCAAACATTATTATGAAGACAAAGATGAAACTAATTGCATCACTCAAGATCTGGGCGGTGATCTATCCTTCCATTACATTATTCCTCTATGTGTTTGGCGATGTGATGTCGGTGTTGCCATTGTATCAACGCACCTTCCTGCTGACGATTTCCCTTGTACCGTGGATCGTATTTATCGGCGTTCCATTTGTCGATAAGGTTCTCAACCTGATATCGCCGCAACGCAATAAAGAGTGAGCGATCATCATGCGGAATATTTTTCAAGAAGGGAGTTCATCAGACGAAGCGGTGTTTCTTTGGCGATGCTTTGCTTGTCGACTCCTCTCACCCACCTACATGCGAACACACAAATGGAAGACAAACACTTTGACGTAATCATCATTGGCGGAAGCTATTCCGGACTTTCAGCGGGGATGGCGCTTGGCCGTGCATTGAGAAAGGTAATGATCATCGATAGTGGCAAGCCTTGTAATCGATTCACGCCGCACTCACATAATTTTATTACTCATGATGGAAGGGCGCCCTCTGAGATTTCAGAGCTTGCGCGGAAGCAGGTTGCTGCTTACAGCAACGTATCGTTTTATAATGGGTTGGCCCTGCAGGCTTTGAAGGATGGTAATTTATTTCGGATTGCGGCTGGGGTAGACGCCGCGTTTACTGCTTCGAAGCTAATCTTTGCCACAGGTGTGCGCGACCTGATGCCAGACCTTCCGGGGTTTGAAGAGTGTTGGGGGAAATCGGTGATCCATTGTCCATATTGTCATGGATATGAGTATCGGGATGTAACTACAGGGATATTAGGCAATGGTGAATATGCCTATGAGTTTGCCTTATTGATTTCGAACTGGAGCAAGGAGATTATTGTGTACACAAACGGAAAAAATACATTGACAGAAGAGCAGACTCGAAGGCTAGCGGCTCATGATATCCGAATTGTCGAGAATGAGATAGAAAGACTTGAGCATAAAGACGGATACATCAAACGGATATTTTTCAGAAATGGAAAGTCGGCCAACGTGACCGCTCTTTATGCGCGTCCTCGTTTTGTGCAGCATTGTGACCTGCCGGAAGCATTAGGTTGTGAGATGACGGAGGAAGGATACGTAAAGGTTGATGTTGCCCAGCGCACTACTATCCGGGGTGTTCTTGCTTGTGGGGATAACACTACTAAAATGAGAACTGTGGCTAACGCGGTGGCTATGGGTACTACTGCGGGAATGATGGTGAATAAGGAAATGGTGATTGACTCTTTCTGAAGGACGACAGAAGTTTATTCACGAGTCTGTCTGATATTTCTGGTAAGAATTAATGAAAGCAGCACGGTAACATCGGCTCAATCCCTCTTATAGCAGCACGGCACCAGGGCTCCAGGAGATCATTCTCCCTCTCAAATCCGTTGGCGTTGCTGAAACTTTGACTACTTTGTCAGTAATTAAGCTCGAGTATATGCAAGACCCTCGAAAGGAAATTATTTTGAATAAGAATGGCGCGATCATCATCATTGAAGATGACGAAGATGACCAGGACTTTCTTACGGAGACCTTCCTAAACTTAATTATCCAAACAAGATACTTTTCTTTGGTGATGGGCTGGAAGCACTTAATTATTTGAATACTTCCACTGACCTGCCGTTCTTAATATTGTCGGACATCAACCTGCCGAAACTCGATGGTTTTGCTTTGAGGGAAAAACTCAAAACGGATGCACGACTTAGCAACAAATGCATTCCCTACCTGTTCTTCTCAACGGCGGCAAACCAAAAGGCAGTCATTGATGCGTATAGTCAATCCGTGCAGGGCTTTTTTGTGAAACAAACTACGTTGACAGGTCTTGAGAAGACCCTCAGCACGATCATGGAGTACTGGAGACTTTGCGCCGCACCAAATGATTTCTCCTCAGGTGAAATTTAACTTCTGAGTCTGAAGATATTTTTGATTCGCCACCATATTCCGCGGGGTGTACAACGTACTGCAGAGATACCTCCCATGATCACGGCCCCACCAAGCATCATGGAATCTAATTCCAGCAGCACGGGAGTGTTGCCGATGTCGGCGATACGTTTTTCCAACGTGGCATACCCAATGAAAGAAAATACGATCGTATCTGTTTCTTTCGGATTTTTAATATCGATTGAGAATTGACCATCGCCATCGGACACCGCTCCGACGTTGCTACCCTTCAGCGTGATGTTGACACCCGGGATAGGAGACTTATCCTCCACCGACAGGATGATTCCCTGAATTGTTTTTCGCCCGGATGAATCTGTGGGCGCGTGAAGAGATGAATAACTGGCGAGTTCCGTCGGCGGTTTCGTTACATCGGAGGCGTAGGCTTCCGGAGAGGTGAAGGCCAGCGCTGCGCCGAGCATGGAGATTGGGAGGAGCTTTGGAGTTTGCCTGACGGGGGAATGGGGGTAGTCTTTCATTTGACTTTTCCGGAATCGCCCGCAGGTGGTGGTGTCTTTTTTGGTATTAAAGTATTCTATGATCGCGGAGTCGCTCCAGGAGGTGAAGTCGATGACCTCTTTGTTACAGCTTTGGCAGAAGGCGCCTCGGCGGGTAGGCTCGAAGTTGTACCAGTTTTGGTGGCAGGGAGTTGGGATGGAGAGGTTGAGGTTGTTTTTCATGGAGTTTCTTTCCGGGAGGATGAATCGGCGTAGGATTTTCCATAAATGCTGGTTGGAATTTTTAGGAATTGGGGGT
>JAEYXN010000083.1 GCA_023431285.1 Bacteroidota bacterium | reverse complement strand
GGTTACTATGATAACAGGATGACCAATTCTGATTTCGACTCACGCAACAGTTTCACTGGTAATTATTACCTGACATTCAAACCGTCGCAGCCATGGGTGGTAAGTCTGAACTTCAAACATCATGCGCATCGGAATGACGGTTCCTTCGGACTTAGCTATCTCGATGAAGCAAATGAGCTTCCTTATACGGTGAACCAGAACGCCACCGGTACGCTCATCGATAATTCGATCAACTCTTCTTTGAAGGTAGCTTACAATACAGGAAGGATTAACGTGACTTCATTGACGAGTTACCAATCAAACCATCGCTACTATGACCAGCCACTGGACGGCGATTTCTCTCCCCTGGATATGATCACCATTATCAATGATTACGGTAAGTCGTGGAATTTTGTACAGGTGCTCACGCAGGAGTTGAAAGTATCTTCTCCCGACACGGAAGACCGGAAACTGAACTGGACTGCGGGTACTTATCTGTTCCTGCAGGATAATCCTGTTAAACAAGCTACAAGGTTTGGAGAGAATGCCGATTTGATGGGAATGGATGACAAGAACTTCTCGATCATCAATACTACCGAAGGCGTTAACAAAGGGATTGCGTTCTATGGTCAGGCAACTTATAAGCTTACACCGCGACTTTCCGCAACGGCAGGTATACGGTACGACTATGAGAAGAGAAAGCAATCTGTGGGGGGAGAGTTTCAACCTGATGGAAGTCCTGACGCATTTGAGATGGTACCCAGGACTACGGGAACTATTGATTTTTCAGCAGTGTCACCTAAGGTCAGTATGCAATATGAATTCAATGAAAGGTCCACTGTTTATGGTAGCTACGCGAGAGGTTTTCGCACAGGTGGTTTAACTCAACTCTCTTCTGATCCATCGCAGCCGCCGCTGATGGCGTACAATCCTGAGTTCAGTAATAATTTCGAGATAGGATCGAAGAACATGTTGCTGGAAAATCGTCTGCAGCTGAACGTGTCCTTGTTCTATGTGAACGTGATGGATGCACAGGTGCCAACGCTGATCTTACCAGACGCGATCACTGTTATCCGTAACACAGGTGAGTTGCAGACTACCGGCGTGGAGGCAGAGCTGTCTTATACTCCGCTGCGTGGACTTAGCTTCGACTATAATTTTGGTCTCACACGTTCAGAATATCAGGAACTGAATCTTTCTCAGGCAGGAGAAGCTGTTAATCTGGAGGGGAACAAGCAGATCTTTACACCTTCTACAACATCAAGACTGGCTGCGCAATACACCTACAAACCAAAGAACTCTGCGTTTGGAGCTTTTGTACGCGGCGAGCTGGCGCATACAGGAGAACTGTATTTTGATCTCGCCAATACGATCTCACAGTCGCCATACACGCTGCTTCACGCAAGAGCGGGTGTGATGTACAAACGATTCGAGCTGAGCTTCTGGGGGCGGAACCTGGGTGATGAACAATACATCTCGTACGCGTACGATTTCGGCGCGGTACACTTGGGTGAGCCGAGAAATGCCGGGGGAACTCTGAGAATCTCTTTCTAACGGAAGCTCATTTCAAGTCTTCTGCTGAGTCGATGAAGTAGCAGTGCTCGTGCCTCATCATGCCGATCTTCGGATAGTAGTTCACTGCGGCCGGGGCTGACAGAAGAATTAACTTGGCCAATGGCGCAGCAAGCTTCGTTTGACGGATCAGTTCTTTGCCGATTCCCTGGTGTTGATATTGTTTGTGTACCGCCAGATCCGACAGATAGGTGCAGAACGAAAAGTCAGAGACCGCCCTTGATACGCCGACCAGGTGTCCATCGAGCCTTGCCGTCACGATCAGGTTTGCGTTATCAACCATCGCCTGAATCCTTTTCATATCGTCAACTGGGCGTCGTTCCCCAAGGGTGGATTCAACAAGGACCTGGCGGAACTCTGTAGGTGAAAGATTCTTTTCCACCTGGTAGGAGATCTGATTCATTGAGCAACTGTTTAGAAGATGGAAATTACTTTTTTTCCTTCTTCTTCACCAGCACGAAGTAATTGTTGTTAACCCCGTTCACTTTTCGCTGAGGGTCGGGGAGCACCACTTCTCCTTTGGCAAAATCCTTCGAGTATACTTCGTAATAATAATATTGGGCAGTAAGCTTTCCTTCAGGTTTGTATTCTTTGAGCCACGCCGGGATGGTAGATCGAAAGAGATTGTCCAGCTTCTCATAGGCTACATAGACGGTTGCGTCATCATCAGTAGTAAACCGGATGTATGCGTCCTTTACAGCCGATGTGTCACCCGGGTTGGTCATGATCATCGTAAGTCCTTTGAAGTTGCCGAGGTCTCCACTTAAAGTCACTTCATCATCGCCCCTCACATGCGGCGACATTCCTTCGGCGACCACTGAGAGCGGAAGCGTATCGCCTTTGTGATCCCTGACATTATTGATCACCACAGCGCTCTTCTTCTTAGGGTCGACAGAAAATTCGATCCGGCGGGTGTCCACATCGTGGGTTTCATCGGATGCCATTACTTCTATTGAGTGTTTTCCCGCTGCTCCGGGAACGCCTGAGAGTACGCCATCATTGGAAAGACGAATGCCGGGAGGAAGCGATCCGTTGGCTTTCCACGAAATGATTCCGTTACCCGATGCATTAAGCTGGTGCGAAAAATATTCTCCTGCGCACGCCGACGGGAGTGTAGTTGTGTTGATCCTGGTGGGTACTTCAGTTCGTATGATTCCTGAGGCAACAGCAGTCTTGCCTTTGTCGTCTGTGACCCTCAGTTCGAAAGGTCGGTCTCCTTCAGCTGCATTGACAATAACGCTATTTGCGGTTAATGGGACGTTGCTGTTCTTTCCGTCATAGGCAAGCACAACTGAGACGATCTTTCCATCGGGATCATGTGCTTGAAATGGTACCGATACTTCTTCACCCCTTCGGGCTTGTACAACATTCGAAGGCGTTCTCAGGATCACGGAAGGATATTGGTTGCCATTATTCTCTTTCGAGTACACCCACGTCCTGATGTCGAGTTCCCGTACTGCAGGCCACATTACAACGTGGCCCATACCCTCAAAGTTGGTTAGCCTTGGATTTATACCTGTATGCCATTCGGCGGAGTCTGCATTCTCAATTGTCAATGACCTTAGTGTCTTGATCTGCGTTCCCAGGTGTCTCGCCCACCAGTCCTTGTCTCCCCGGATTGCCCAGATGGGAACCTTTGTGAACTTCTGCGGATCTTTTCCTTTGAAGTCCATACCCATCGGTACGGCTGCCGCGAAGAAATCGGGATATTGTTCAATGAACTCCCATGTGCCTTGCGCTCCCATTGAGAAGCCGGAGATGTAAATGCGTTGAGGGTCGGCGGCTCCTGTCCCGATGAGGCTATCTATCACGGCCTTGAGATTGGGAATGTGTTGTTTCCATCCACGAGACGTCTTCGGTGAAAGTATGAAGGTAGGGTGCTGCTGCTGATTATTCGCAAAGTCGTGCCACAGCCTTACCGGTGGATCAACCGTATTCCGAAGCGTGGCGTGATAGTCGTCGCCGCAGCAACCATGGAGGAAAAGCATCAAAGGATACTTATCGCCTTTCTGCAGCGAAGATGGTGTATAGAGATAGTACTCAGTGGAATCTTTCTTTCCCCACGACCACTGTGGGAGGCCTTTGTAATCAATTTGTGCAAATGAAAGTTGCAGGAACAATGCCGCAGCCGTTGTAAGGAGTAATCGCATAGCTAAAGGATGACGGTTTCGAACTTAAATATTTGTCTCCGGAGTGCTGTACTGTACCGTCGGGTGCCGTACCGGGAAAACGATCGTTCGCAATACTTTTTTTTCTTAAATTAAAGCAATATCAAAGATTACAACGGGTTTCCACTATTTTCAAGAAAGTGCAGGATAGTTGCCCCGTCGGGGATCGCGACCTTTACCTAAATTTTTATTATGTCGTCAGTCGAAGTGCAAGGGTACAAGCACGTTTCTTACCTGTGGGATGAGGCAAAAGCTGAGAAACTCACGAATGAAATCGATTTATTGATCTACAGGTCCAATATTCTGGGGGCCGATCTCAGGATTACCAACTATGGCGGAGGGAATACCAGCTGTAAGACAGTGGAGAAGGATCCTCTTACCGGTGAGCCGAAGAACATCATGTGGGTGAAAGGTTCGGGTGGCGACATAGGGACACTAACACGTCAGGGATTGGCGGGTCTTTACCTTGATCGCCTTCACGCACTCAAGAACCGTTATCGCGGTCTCCAGTACGAGGATGAAATGGTGGGCTTGCTTTATCATTGTATCTACGATCTTAACTCCAAGGCGCCATCCATCGACACGCCACTGCATGCATTTCTTCCTTTCACACATATTGATCACCTGCATCCTGATGCGCTCATCGCTTTAGCTGCGGCAAAAGATGGTGAGCGGATTGTGAAGGATCTATTCGACGGCATGCTTGCATGGATCCCGTGGCAGCGTCCCGGCTTTGATCTCGGACTGAAGCTTGAAAAGTGTGTGCAGGATAATCCTGGGATCAAAGGTATTGTGCTCGGCGGTCATGGACTCTTTACGTGGGGAGAAACTTCTTACGACTGTTATATCAATAGCCTGAACGTTATTGAGAAGGCGGCTTCGTTTCTTGAAGATAATTACCGCAAGGCACCATCTTTCGGCGGACAACGCGTCGAGGAAACGGATGAGAAGGTTCGTCGTGAGAAAGCGGCTGCCATTAGTCCTGTGCTTCGTGGTCTGTGTTCCAGCGATCGCAGGATGATCGGCCATTTCGCTGACGACAAGCGCGTCCTTGAGTTCATCAATAGCAACGATCTCGAACGTCTTGCTGCCCTGGGGACAAGCTGTCCTGATCATTTCCTTCGCACAAAGATTCGACCGCTCGTTATTGACGTTCCTGAAAACACACCTCTGTGGAATGTTGATGAGTTGCAGAAAGTTCTTCTTCCGCAGTTCGAAGAATACCGGCAGTACTATTTCGATTATTATACAAAACATAAGAGACAAGGAAGTCCGGCTATTCGCGACTCCAATCCGGTCGTTATCCTCTGGCCTGGTGTGGGCATGTTTACTTTCGCGAAGGATAAACCAACGGCCAGGGTATCCGCTGAATTTTATATTAATGCCATCAATGTGATGAAGGGTGCGGAGGCCATCTCCTCCTATGTAAGCCTTCCGTTACAAGAGGCGTTTGATATTGAGTACTGGCAACTTGAGGAAGACAAACTTCGGCGCATGCCTCCTGACAAACCATTGACTGGAAAGATCGCGTTGATCACTGGCAGTGCCGGGGGAATCGGAAAGGCTATCGCAGAGAAGTTCATCAGGGAGGGGGCAGTCGTTGTTATTTGTGATAACGACGTGGAGAGACTGGCGGAAGCAGAAGCAGACTTTGGTAAGAGCTACAAGAACGACCAGTATACCACTACGCTCATTGATGTGACGAAGAGTGATACTATCAAGCAGGCAATCGCAAAAGTGAATCTTGCGTTCGGCGGAGTGGACATTGTGATTAACAATGCAGGTATCTCGATCAGTCGCGGTTTCACAGAACACACGGAAGAGGAGTGGGACAGCCTTTATGATATTCTGGTGAAAGGTCAGTTCCTTGTTTCGCAGGCATGCGTGAAGATCATGAAGGCTCAGGGACTTGGGGGCGATATTGTGAATATCGCCAGTAAGAATGGTCTTGTGTCGGGTCCTAAGAACGCGGGGTATGGATCAGCAAAGGCTGCACAACTTCACATGACGAGACTGATGGCTGCCGAGCTTGGTGACTATGACATACGGGTGAATTCAGTGAACCCTGATGCAATCATTGCTGACAGCAAGATATGGAAGAGTGGCTGGGCGAAGGACAGGGCTACTGCTTATGGCGTTCCATTGGAAGATCTTCCGCAGTTCTATGCGAACCGTACTTTGCTGAAGGAGATTTTGTATCCTGCGGATGTTGCCAATGCAGTGTTTGTATTTGTTGGGGGATTACTCAACAAGTCTACAGGAAACATGTTGAATGTTGACGGAGGCCTTGCACCATCCTTCCCAAGATAATTTCTTCGAATGTTGATATTGCTTTATAAGCATTATCCGACATAGCTCGAAATAAAAAGACTTCACTCATCGTGAAGTCTTTTCCCCGTAAACAGGAGCCGCAGTTATCAGATAGAATTGCGCACAATCAATTTAAATGGATTCTTCAAATGCTCGCGTGAGTGGCGCTTCACCATGTCGGCCATCGTTTCTCCCATTTTCAGAAAGTCAGTACTAAGCACTGTAATACCTCCTGCGAGTATTTCTTTAAAAGGAGTATCGTTGTAGGTGATCACACCGATGTTCTTGCCAAGCTTCAGGTTGAGAGAAGCAGCTCTCTTGATGATATCGACAAGATCAGCTTCTTCAATGACGACGTACAGATCACCAGGGCTGATCACATGCCCGCAGTTGGATCTGATAATTTCATATTCGAAACCTTCGTCCTCACAGAAGTTCACGAATCCTGTTTTAATGCCCGCACAATAGTAATTGTCGGAAGGGAAGACGAGGTAGAGCTTTTTATACTTTCTGATCTTCTCCAGACCAGTGTACAACGCCTGGTGGATATCAAGCTCAAAGTCTTCGAACACGCATCCATACTCACCTTCAATTCCGGCCATGTCTTTGTTGACAAGGAGTAATCTGTCTTTCGGAATTTTGTTAAGAGCCGCGCGGACACTTTCAGTCTCTTCTTTAAAGTGCGGCATAATTACATAGTAATCATATTTTCCGAGACTTTCGATTACAATCTTCTCAAGCATCTTGCTGTCGCAATGATGAATCTGAAGATCTACTGTGATGTCCTCACCGAGATTCTTTACGAAAGAATTGTAGATCGTTTTTTTATGATCACTGAGCTTGTTGAATGCGAGCAGAATTCTTTTGCCTTCTTTTCGTGATGTGCTTGAAACGTAAAAGCCTTTGCCACGCACCGCCGTGATAATGCCTCGCTTGCGCAGAATCTTATACGCTTTCTCAACGGTGTCTCTTGACAAGTAGTACTCTTCACTTGTTTCGTTGATGGAGGGAATCTTATCGCCCACTTTTACGATACCGATCTCGATGTCAGAGACAATTGTGTCAACAACTTGCTGGTACTTCGGGATCTTGGAGTTTTCATCGATGCTTAAAAATCCTTCGAACATATTCTGGGTGTGTTTGGGTGTCCTGTGCTGTCCGGTATTTCTGCGCGCAGATTATAATCGATGTTACTAAAAATTAATCACTCTTCAAAAAAATCAAACGGTTGTGCATTCGGTGCAGGAGAGTGCAGGATGTTAGAGCTCATAACAAAAGGCAGCTTAGCATGCAGAATCTATTCTAACCCCAAACACTCTATACCGTCTATGAAAAAAATTCTACTTGCTTTTAGCTGTTGTATTGTCGCCTGGGCTGGGCACGCGCAGCAGCGGACCGTTACAGGAAAGGTTACGGATAAGACCGATAACTCGGCGCTTCCGGGTGTCTCCATTCTCATTAAGGGGACCGCGATTGGTACCACTACTGACGCCACCGGTAACTACTCTATTGAGGCTGATAATGACAATGTGTTAACATTTTCATTCATTGGCTTCGAGAGCTTCGAAGCATCTGTTGGAACTCAGACTACAATTAATGTATCGATGTCTCCATCCGTCAGTACGCTTGAAGAAGTTGTGGTGATTGGTTTTGGAGAGCGTGAGAAGAAGGACATCACGGGCTCTGTTGCTACTGTACAGGCCCGTGATATAGAGAAGATTCCTTTCGCGTCGCCTCAGTTTGCCATGCAGGGAAAGACACCAGGAGTGAGGGTGGTAAACACCAGTGGTGACCCGTCTGAAGGTCCGCAGATCTTTGTGCGGGGAATTGGAACATGGAACGGTGCCTCTCAGCCTTTATATGTGATCGACGGTCAGATGATCGAAACACCTACCAATGGAAACCAGGATGTCATTGGTAGTATCAACTTATGGACGATGGTGAATCCCAACGACATTGAGTCGATATCAGTATTGAAAGATGCCTCAGCTGCGGCAATCTACGGGAGTCGCGCAGCAAATGGTGTTGTCCTCATTACTACAAAGAAAGGGAAGAAAGGAAAGCCGGTGATCGAACTCAACACTCAGGTTGGTATTCAGAACATTCCAACCTTCGACATGCTGGGCACTTCGGATTTTATCGCTTACAATCGCGAAGCATATACTAACAGCCTTGATCCAAACGTGAGTCTCGAGAGAAACCTTTACGGACGCGAAGAGGCAAACCTTGGAAACAGGCTCAATAACTTTACACCCCAGTTCGATCCTCAGAGTCCTTACTATTTCGGAGAGAATCCACAAAGCTACAACTGGCAAAATGAGATCCGTAATAAGAACGCGCTCAACCAGAATTACAGTGTCAGGCTTTCAGGGGCTAACGAAGCATTTGATTATTATGTCTCGGTGGGATATAATCAACAGGAGAGTGTGGTAAAAGGGAATGATTTCGAGCGTTATAACGTCGCGTTAAATGTAAATACAAAGGTAAGCCAGTACATCCGCACTGGTTTGAACTACAAGCTTACTTATCAGGAATCTCAACAGAACAACCGGATGCTGGTGACTGAAGCAGCACAGGCACCAGTATGGCAACCGTTGTACGACGAGACAAACCGATTTGGATTCGCCCCTGTGCGCAACCTGGAAGACCCTGATGCCGGAGCGGTGAAACTCTATGGAGCACAATCCCGGATCAACCCTCTGGCGCTCATGGATCTCAATATGAGTAAGTTTAATCTCCTGAGAAATCTTGGGCAGGCTTACATCGAAGTTGAGCCTCTGAAGGGATTTACGATCAGAGGAAGTCTGAATCTTGATTACACTTATCAGCAACGTGTACAATTCACTGACGTGCTGCAGGACGAATTCCTTACTCAGGGAGGAACAGCTGCATCGGAAGGATCCTTTGGGCTGTATGGTCTGCGGACAAACAAGTTCTTCAATTATCAGGCAGATCTTGTGGCAAACTATGGACGTGAATTCGGTAAGCATAAAATGAACGCGACGTTTGTTATCCAGGATCAGCGTTTCAAGAACTGGACTGAAGACTTCAATACCCGTAATGCGCAGACACGCGACCGTGCCAGGCTTGGTATTCCCGGTGGACAGGCTCCTGGTGACCAGTCAGGTTTCGCCTCGCTTACAAATCAGAAGTATCGCTTCAGTTATGTAGGGCGCCTGGGATACAACTACAGTGATAAGTATTATCTCGACCTTTCTTATCGTCGCGATGGAAGTAACGGGTTCCCAAAAGAAAACAGATGGGGTGACTTCTACTCTGTCGCGGCAGCGTGGAGGTTGATCGAAGAAGGTTTTATGGAAGGTCTTCCTTTCATTAGTGATCTTAAACTTCGTGCGGGCTGGGGTCAGACTGGAAACGATGAAGCTGTCATTGGTAGCTTCGCCTACTTATCAAAGGTGTCCAATAAAGGATCTTACTCATTCGGATCAGGAAACGGAAATTTCCTTGGAAGATACCTCGTCGCAAGTGCGTTGTCTGATCTGCCCAACCGTTCTATCTATTGGGAGAAAGTTACTACGACCAACGTAGGTGTGGATGCGGCGTTCCTGAACGGAAAGGTGACCACTACGATCGAGTATTTCAAACGTGAAACGGATGATATCCTCCAGGGGGTAGACATACCGTTGTCGGTGGGGACAGGAAGCATCGTTCAGAATATTGGTTCCCTCAGGAACTCGGGAGTAGAAGTGGAGCTTGGGTTTAATAACCGTATTGGTGATCTGACTTACGGAATCAGCGGAAACATTTCCTTCCTTAAGAATGTCGTTACTGACCTTTATAATGATTCACCTATCTCGACTCCATTCGGTCGCGTGGAAGAGGGGCGCTCTATTGGACACTTATGGGGTTATCGTCTTGGAGGAATATTTCAGAGTCAGGCAGAGATCGATGCATTCTACGCAGCCACACCTGACGAGACGAATGAGGACAACCTCGCTCTCATCGCGCCCGGCGACATGTATTTCGTCGATGTGCAGGGGAACCCGACAGACACAGAACCATTCTATAGCAAGACTCGCGATGGCGTTGTGAATACTTATGATGAAACAGAGATTGGTAAGACGATACCGGGACATACTTACGGTTTGAATCTCGATCTCGGATACAAAGGGTTCGATCTTACTGTCAACTTCTACGGAGAAGGCGATGTGGAGAAAGTGAATGTGGCCCGCCGGAGTCTCGAAGTGATGAACGGATCAGGGTTAAATCAACTCAACACAGTTGCAGGAAGATTTACGTCGGATAACCCAAGCTCTACCATGCCGCGTGCCGTGTATAATGATCCCGCGGGGAATAACAGGTTCTCAAGCAGATGGGTTGAGAAGGCAGGGTTCTTCCGTCTTAACACATGGCAGCTTGGATATTCTGTTCCTTCGGATATTCTTTCACGCACAAACGTGATCAGCAGAGTAAGGATCTTTATTGGTGGTCAGAACAACATGCTGTTAACTAAATGGTCGACACTTGATCCGGTCAACGATGAGTTCCCTCTCCCGAAAAGCTATTTCGTTGGTTTGAATGCTACACTTTAATCTAAACGATCAGAAGAAATGAAAATAAAGATATTCAGCAAGTATGCGCTGACAGCAGCGGTTACCCTGACAACGATCAATGCCTGCAACGTAGACAAGCTTGACACGCCTCCGCTGGGCCTGACCGAAGACTCTTATCTGACGCTCAAGACCGAGTATGATCAGATGATTTATAACGCTTATGCGAAGATGACGGACTGGTACTGGTTTGCCGCGCAGGATTATAAGCATGCGATGTACTTTCTTCCCGGTGACGATATAACAGAGCCTAACGGTGCCTATGTACGCTGGGAGAGCTTTAGCAACCTTACGTCCACTGATGCCTGGGTGGCGGATTTCTATCGTGCTACCTACGAGATGATTCAGAGAGCCAATGTTGTTATCGAAAAGACATCTACCGCTGACCGGACTATTTTTGAAGATCCATCGTTCCTCGATCAGGAACAGGGCGAGGCGCTTTTTCTGAGAGCACTGGCGAACTTCAAGCTGTTCAATATGTATGGCACTGCTCCGCTGATTACAAAGCGCCTTGATACTGAGACCCTGCATCAGCCAAGAAGCACCGGTACTCAGCTTCTTGATCAGGTGATCCTTGATCTTCAGGCTGCCGTAACTTTGTTGCCAGCATCCTGGCCTGAAACTGACCGCGGACGTGCAACTAAGAATTCGGCCTACGGACTGATGATGAAATCTCTGGTGTTCCGTGGTGACTACACAGGGAATACTGCAGACTATGGTGCAGCAGTGACCGCCTTCGGAAATATTACCTCCATACTTATTGATGACTATACTGGCAACTTCTCTGCTTTCGATGAAAACAATGCCGAATCGATCTTCGAATTCCAGGCTTCTGCGGCTCCTTCGCAGGATAACGTCTGGCTCTATAACGATGGTCCATGGAGAGGTGTTGAAACGATGTCAACGTATTGGGGATTTTATTCCAGTGTCAATGGACCACAGCTGGTGAATCGTCGTGGCGAACAGTGGCGCGTCACGGAGAAGATGTTTAATCTGTATGGTGAAGATCCGCGGATTGACTTCTTCACGGAAGATAACCGTGCGTTTACGAAATATGGAAAAGAAGGGCTTGACGAGGTTTCGCCCGGTGGATTCATTCCGGGCTCTATGAACAATGTAAGAATCCTTCGTTATGCCGATATCAAACTCCTTGCCGCTGAGGCGTTGTTACTTTCGGGTGGCAGCAAGTCGGAAGCGATAGGACATATCAACGATGTGCGTGCCCGTGCGAAGGCCTGGGCTGAAGGCGAAGGTTATGCTGATGTGTCTATGCTTGAGCCTCGCGATGCGGGTGAAACGAACAATGATGTTATTATGGCCTGGATTCAGGAAGAGAGGATCATCGAGCTTCTTGGCGAAGAACAGATTCGTTGGTTTGATCTGAAACGCTGGGATGCGCGTGGTTATATCAGCCTCCAGGGATGGGGTGGGGGAGACGCTCACTTCAGCACAGACCTCTCCGGAGAATTTGCTTTTCAGTATCCGAAGCATCTCCTTCTTCCGATTCCCCAGTCGGAGATCACTCGTAACAATGCGATTAGCGAAAACAACCCTGGTTATTAATTATTTTAGTTTGGTTTATTGGGTCGAATGGGCGCTCAGGCGCCCATTTTATTTTCCCTTTATCCGAAGATTTTCTGAAGAACAAGATGAGGCAACGTCAGATATGATTGACTAATCGGATTGATTCCTGTCCGATGTCGTGGCCATGATGATCTGCACTATCAGTTATTCTGAAAGGATCGTATTTCGTTATCTTCGTGCAGGCATAGCCCTGTTTGCGACGAGAGAGAAAGGAGAACGCGATTCTTTACCACCTACTCTGAACATCAGGGCGCTTTCGTTGTTCCGTAACACGAGGATCTTTTTCCCGGCTGCTGAATTGAATGACACGGCGTGCCGTACATCACCGTCTGCGGTTAATCCACTTTCCTCATGCGTGGCAGTAATCCATCCTCCGCGACCGTCTCCGAGAAGCACAGTACCCACAGAGGCATCGTAACGTCCGAAGAGTGTTTCCTGATCATAATTGTTACCGGCAAGGATAAGGTCGTTGATGCCGTCACCATTCAGATCGTCCACGACGATTTCATTGATCGTGGAGAACTGAGCGATTTCGGGTAACGCATGCGTTGTAAATTGTTTTCCGCCATTGTTTCTGAGGACCACGGAGCTTAGGGTATTGGCGCGTAGCATGAGGGCGGAGCTTCGTTCCTCCGCCGTTAACACTTCTTCAAAGGGGGTTGTCGCGTATTGCGTAAAGGTGGCCATTCTTCTTTTCAGCCCGGGAACCTGATCGATCAACACAAGCCTGTTGTGAACAATGAAACGTTTTTTCTCCACTGGGTTGACGTAGGTGAGAATTGGATCAACAGAACCATTCTTGTCAAAGTCGGCAGCCGCCAGAATCAAAGGATGTTCGATGGTAGGTCGGAAGAATGAATTATTTCCTGTGTTTCCTGCAACGATGTCGTCGTAGCCATCACCGTCAGCATCAATGGACGCAAGTGTATTCCACCATCCGTGGCTGTCGGCAAGTCCCCATTCGACGGTCTGGTCACTTAATTTTCCGTTGTCGTTTATGTACACCGTAATGGGCATCCATTCTCCAGCGATGATGAGGTCTTTCATTTTATCGTTGTTGATATCTATCCAGAGTGAGGACGTTACAAGACCATCAGGTGATTCATCCCGGAATACTTCAGCGGTAGCGTCACGGAAACGTCCACCTTCATTGATGAGGATAATACTGTTCGCGGCTTCAGGATAGTGATGAGCTCTGAGGTGTCCACCCACAAAAAGGTCAATATCACCATCATTATCAACGTCACTCGCAGATACAGATAGCGAAGACGTTGTGATCTGCGGCAGGGCATCCTCCTGAAGGATGAAATTACCGACACCATCATTAAACAATAATCGATGCAAACCAGCCTCTGTAAAACCTGATGAGCATGCGGACGCCACATACAGGTCATCATCTCCATCGCCATCTGCATCGAAGAAGATGGCTGCACCGTCTTCAGAGTCCGCTGGTAGCGGAAGCTTCTTTGTGACGAACGATCCATCTTTCTTCTGTATGTAGACCAGTGCTTCCTGCCCGGCCTCGCGTCCAAAATAAAAGTCGTGCAGTCCATCGTGGTTCACATCACCTTTGGCGTAGCATGGACCGAACCTTCCAAGCTCGTGCATCAGGGTGCGTGTCACTTTGATATCTGAGGGACTCGTTTCGACGTGCCTGGGAAAAGGACTCGCTTCTGCCTGGAATTTCTGCATGGCAGATTTCGGGGGAGGCAATCGATATGGCAGAGCGCCTTCATTGCTATATTCGAGAAGGGTATTTGCCTTTACATCATAGAACTTTGACGCGGTGCCATTCGGCCATTGGATGATCACCGAGTCCGCGGTTTCTGCTGTACCCAAACCAAAGTGTACAATCTTACTCACAGTAGATTGAAATCCGCGATAGGGTGTGGCCTCCTGAAGCTGGAGTTTTTCTTTCGTATACACGAAGATCTTTTCATTCATGGCATTCTCTTTTGACCTTAGTTTTAGCCAATTGGTATGCCTTTCTGAAGCGGAATTCTCATAGAGCAAGGCTTCCTGGTCAATGTTGTTTGTGATCAGATCAAGATCGCCGTCGTTGTCAAAGTCCGCATAAGCTGTCCCGTTGGTAAACGTGGGTACGGATTCACACCATGACGCTGACTTGTCCTCGAACCTGAGATTGCCAGTGTTTCGAAAGAAGCAGTTGGGAAGCTTGACGTCTTTGATTTTCTTAAACTCATTGTCAGTGATCGTCTTTCTGGTTTCATTGGTTCCAAATGGTGTGACATTCTTGAACCCGAAGAAAATGAAATCGAGGTGCGTCACATCTTTCCTGTAGCCATTAGCAATAAACAGATCTTTCCAACCATCATTATCGAAGTCCGCAAATAGGGGAGCCCAGCTCCAGTCGGTCTGTGCAACCCCGGATAAGAAAGCAATCTCGCTGAAAACTACGTTTCCGTTTGATCCTTTGCCACGGTTCAGCTGGAGTGTGTTCCTCATGTATTGAGGTTCATAGTTCATTCCAATGGAAAGGTGGAAGTGATCGTGGTTTTGTCCCGGTGTCATCAGCTTTTGACGCTCGTGTCCTGGAGGAAGCATGTCGACCACAGCGATGTCGCCGAGTGCATCATTGTTGAAGTCTGCAATGTCGACACCCATACCGTTGTGCGTCTGATGCTTCAGGTAGTCACCAATTCGATTTGTGAAAGTGCCGTCACCATTGTTGATCCATAAAAGATCATTTGAAAGGAAGTCATTCGATACATAGATATCCGGCCATGAATCCTGATTGATATCCGAGATGCTGACACCCAATCCATACCCTTCGATGAGTATGCCCGCTATGGCTGACACATCGGTGAAGGTGTTGTCGCCGTTATTTCTGAAAAGCTTGTCTGTACTTTCAGCTTCGCCTTTAATTCTTTTCGGTCGGATATTATTGCGGTTGAACTGTTCGAGCCAGTTGTTAACCAGATACATATCCATGTCGCCATCT
>JAEYXN010000080.1 GCA_023431285.1 Bacteroidota bacterium | reverse complement strand
TGCGATGGATTGGGATACACATCAAATGCGGTCGTAGATTCTTTCTCATTGCCGACGACCACACCGGGTTCGCCGAATACCGGGCGGATCATCAGGGTTCCGGTCACGGTGATGTTAGGTGCCCAGCCTCCCGAAGGGTTGATCCATATCTTCGAGCTCGCATCGGTATCGGAATCTTTTCCCACGTATAACACTGAGGTAAACGACCCCTTCCATCCTATGAAGAAATAATCTTCCACCATGACAGGGTTCGACAGGTATACACGCTGAAACTGATCCCGCGGTGTGCGACGGATCACCTGCGTTACGGCTGAAACTACTTCTTTGGGTTGTTCATTCTCAGCGGTCATCACGAAGAAGTCACCAGTCTGGAATCCTGAAACCACATAGCGGGGAATATAGACATCGAATGCCACGAGCCTGTCGGTGCCTGGTTTTACGATCTTGAAACCTACGGCTACCTGATCGTCATTATCATTGACACTCACAGCGTATTCGGCGGTGCCATCGTCATAAGCGTAATAGTCTTTAAGATAGTAGTGGCTGTTTACGGTGTCATTTGATTGGTAAATGCCGTCGTCATTGGAGAGCAGAAGGAAGTTCAGTTTTACGTGGACGCTGTCAGCCATATTCCGGAACTGAATCGTATCGGCTGGATCGGGTCTGTCCTCGGGGAGCGTCTCAATGGTGTATCGTTCCATCGGGCCCAGCAACGGATTGCCTGGACGCACAGGGCGATCTGAAGAGGTGAGGAGCACTTCCGTCATGATCGGTTCACCTTCCACCCAGTTGACGAATGTACCCGTTGTTCTGTAGGTATAGGGATCCGGGTTGGTCTGGTTGGTTCGAAGGTTCAGCACATCAATGTTCACATCACCAACAGGAGTCATCGTCTCCCGGAAGTGTGAATAGGGTACACTGAAGTAATCACCGAACAATGGACCGGCGGGTGAGGCCAGTGCGCCATCGGGGAAAGAAGAGTCGTTGTTGTTACGGCCCTTGTCGAGATAGATGTAGTCAAGGTTCCATGCGTCGAAAGGGCCTGAACGTCTCCCGTAGCTTACGAAGCGGAATGCAAATTCATCGTGAAAGAAGTCATCGCCTGTAACTGCTATCAGGGTATCGTAGAAGATACCTGTCTGAAACCTGGATGAGGGCACTATTGTTGCGGCAGTGATCCAGACACTGTCCTTGTCTTTGAACTCGACGCGGAAGTTGTCAAGCTTGTCAGGCGCCTCGCCATTGCCTTTCCATTGGTAAAAGAAGCTTAGATAAACGGAACCTCGTTCTGCGGGAGAGACCTGCCCGGCGCTGAGATCGATATAGTGTGAGGTTAGAACATCGCGGATACCATTTTCCTGCGGATCAGTTGCATATGGGTTTCCGATGGAGTCAAGTCCGTCGAGGTGCGCGACGTTGATGGTAGGCGCATCAATGGCCACACCTGTTCTGATCCACACGTTGCTGCTGTTTTCCCAGAGGGAATCGTTAGGGTATCCTGCAGTTGTATTTGTTCTTGAATAATTTGTTTCAGTGAATGAGAAGTCATCCCAGAAGGGTAGTGTGAGGGTCACTGACTGCTTTTTAAACTTTGCCGATGATTTCGCTTTGGGAGCTTCTTCGCGGGGAATGGGTATTGTTCTGAGTTGTTGGGAGAACGAAACGGAAGGAGCCAGTAATAACAAAAGAACCAACCCTGAGAGCAGAGTTGGAAACGTGTTAAGTCTGAATCTCCGGTCAGTCATTCTCTTCCTCGTCGTTATCTTCGTCAGGCATGTCGGTACCGGGAGCACCGATCCATAATTCAACGAGATCTCCTGCCATCATATTTTCCCCGGGTGCTGGCTTCTGTTTTAGAACTACCGGTTTCCTTTGTAAGGTGTCGCCTACCAGGGTTGGATCGGTGAGGTTAAGACTCATTCCAAGGATCATAAATTTGGCGTCTTCATATTCCATTCCTACGAGATCGGGAGCAGGGTAAGCTTTCGCATTTCCTGTCATGACGACCAGGTCGATGACGGAACCTTTCGGGACACGCGTCTGCGGAGGGATCACACGCCCCTGGTACTTCATTTCTTTTACCGTGTTGAAATGACCTGGAACGAGTTCGATCTTTCCACGCTTTAATTGGTTGCTTTTAAGGACAGCGTCTGCGTTCACCACTGAGCCGTCGATAAGGTCGGGTACCGGCACCGTCGGGGGGTTAGCCCTGTTGATGGAAACGAATATCTTTCTTCCTTCCTTCACTTTTGCACCCGCGTGCGGATACTGCTTAATCACCGTCAATGGTTCATACTTTTCCGAATAGCTTGAGTCGCTGACCTCAAATCTCAATGAACGGTTCTCAAGAACGGCCTGAAGCTCGTCAAGTGATTTTCCTTCGATGTTAGGAACAGTGATCGTCTCTCCGTGGTTTGTCGCCCCGGGCAGATAGACGTAGAAGTAAAAGATGGCCAGTAAAATGAAAGTCGCAACAGCGAGAAGGAGGTGAAGTGAAACGCCTGCCAATGTGTTGCCACCTAATTTCTTGAAATCGAATGCCATGTTATCTTGTTAACAATCAAATATACAAACCATCAGAATTTTAGTGACGACTGGAAATTGCGCTCCAGGCGTTTACTCCGGTCGTAACGTCCCTGCGCCAGGTTAACCAGTCTCGTAATAAGCTGAGTGAATCCTATTCCACGCTCTTTCCACATCATCGGGTACATTGAAGAGTTTGTAAATCCAGGGATGGAATTTATTTCGTTGATGTAGATGTTACCATTTTCTTCCAGGAACAAATCTATTCTGGCGAAGTCCTCGCAATGCAATGTGTGGTATGCCTGAAGGCTCGCCTTGCGTATTTTCTCTGCGATAGCCTTCGGAAGTTTAGCGGGGACTTCGATCTTCACTGCCTCCGGATCCACGTATTTTGCATCGAAGGTGTAGAAATCATAAGCTTTGCTGATGACGATCTCTCCGGGATAAGATGCTTCAGCAGTTTCGTTGCCGAGTATAGCGCACTCAATTTCCCGACCTGTAATGAATTTCTCCACAAGCATTTCGTTGTCATACCGAAAGGCTTCATCTACTGCGGCCTTGAAATCTTTGCGCGACTTCACTTTCGTTACACCAACCGAAGAGCCAAGGCTCGCAGATTTCACCATAAACGGTAGTCCCAGTTTCTTAACGATAGACTGGTACGAAATCTTATCCTTCTCCTCAAACCTGTAGGTAAGAAATTCAGAGACGGGAAGACCTGCAGCGTGAAGAAGTTTCTTGGCGATGATCTTATTCATGGAGACCGCGGACCCGAGTACGCCCGTTCCAACGAGGGGGAGGTCCATCGCTTTCACCATACCCTGGATGCTTCCGTCTTCGCCGTCGGTGCCGTGTAGCACAGGGAAGATGACGTCCGCGAATATCTTCTTGTTTTCTTTCGTGACGACGAACCCGGGCTTGGCGGGATTAAGGATCAGCGAAAGCGGTTTTCCTTTTTCGATATTCCGGTTCACACCATCGGTGAGATACCACTGGCCGGATTTGCTGATGCCTATCGCGATGGGTTGGTACAACTTCTTATCGATATATTCAAATATGTTACGCGCTGAATTGACAGACACTGCATGTTCTACGGAGCGACCTCCGTACAATATGGCGACTTTCTTCTTTGGGGGCATTTCAGAGGGTTTAATAAAATGTTGCAAGATAAGGATTCACCCTAAACATCTGTGATGGACGTAATATTTACGACTTCTTAATAAGGTTGTCTATCTCGCTATAAGAAGCTTTGACGAAGAGACCCTTCCATTGGTGATCACCCGCACGTGATACAACCCGTTCTGATAGGTATCCGACGGCAAGTGATAGACCTGGTTCAAGGTGTTTTTCCAGTCCGCGGTATAAACAATCCTGCCCAGGTTATCGACGATCTGAATAGTGACGTCCCTGAGCTCAGGGAAGTTGAAAGCGATGGAAGGGCTATCAGAATCCAGTACCGGGTTCGGGTAGACGCTGTAGTTTCCATCCACCTTTACGCGGTTGTAGTCGGCAGAGGGGAACAATTCGATATTATCCAGATACAGGTTATTACCTTTCCGGTTAGTGACAACGAAGGCGATGCGAACAGACTCCTCTCCAAGCAATGATTGAAGATCTACTGTCTTTGTGTTCCAGTCACTGGGACCTTCTGGTACCCACGGGTCGGTACGGGAGAAGCCAGACAATGCCGCTCCTGAATAGGTTGCCAATACTGTATTGAAGGGTTCATCGCATCCGGTGGAAGCGCGCACCTGCATAACATCGGACACGCCATTGCGTCGCGAGTAGCTAAGGTCAAAGTATAGTCGGGCTACATCCAACCCCGACATATCCAGAAGAGGGGTCACCAGCCAGGCCTCGCTGTCTTCAACGGTATTGTTATACGCTTCATGGACCGCTGCCTTGCCAGCGTTCACAGAAACGACTTCCCATTTCATTCCGCCTCCGGGACTCACGCTGGTCCACGTCAGATTGTTTTCGAAAGTCTGTCGGAATGGAACAGCCAGTTTGCTATCTGTGTATACAGAAGTAAGGGAAAGCTGATTATTGGAAGGATCCACATCCGCAAGGCCATTGGGATTTTCTATTGTAAATATCAGATCATTGGTTC
>JAEYXN010000063.1 GCA_023431285.1 Bacteroidota bacterium | reverse complement strand
TCTGCGGTAATCAACGCATTTACTAAAGACGACATCCGTGATCTGGAAAAGTCCGGCAAACTGAACCGTGGTGGATTCGATATTCAACTTGAAGATGTTCTTATCAGCTCTGAGGATATTCCGGGATGGTCCGTGGCATCTGAGGGTACCCTTACCGTTGCATTGGATATCACTATCACCGACGAGTTACGTAAAGAAGGAATCGCGCGCGACTTCGTAAACCGTGTTCAGAACTTACGGAAAGACATGGGACTTGAAGTTCTTGACAAGATAGGAATCGAAGTTGAACGCGATGGTGAAGTAGTCACAGCCGCGCTGACGGAACACAAGGATTACATCAGTACCGAAACCCAGGCACTTACGCTCGACCTGAAGGAAAATCTGAAGGAGGCTACCGAGGTGGACATGGATGACTTTATGCTTAAGGTTAAGATCAGCTTAAAAAAATAAATTTAACAGGAGCAGCTACGGTTGTTTCTGTGTTATGAAAAGACACCGCTTGAATGAAAGTTTACAGATATTTTTTGCTGGCATTAGTTGTCATCCTTATTGATCAGACATCGAAGCTTCTCGTTCATCATTATATGGATCTTCACGAGGAAATCACAATCCTTGGCGACGAACAGCATGGCTTCAAACTGCATTATCTTCTCAACCCCGGAATGGCCTTTGGTATCCGCTGGAAGAGCGAATTCGGCAAGCTCGCACTGACGGTATTCCGGATACTGGCGATGTTTGGTATAGGATATTATCTATGGAAGATGTCGAAACGATTCGCGCACACCGGGTTTCTCTGGTGCATGGCGCTGATTCTCGGTGGCGCCGTAGGTAACGTAATTGACAGTACCTTCTACGGTGTGCTCCTCAACAATCATCCTGCCGATTCTCCTACTCCATGGTTTCACGGTCAGGTGATCGACATGCTATACTTTCCTCTTTTTGAATTCACTCTGCCGCATTGGGTTCCGTTCAAAGGAGGCGAATACTTTACTTTCTTCAGCCCCGTCTTCAATGTTGCCGACTCTTCAATCTTTATCGGAGTCGTCTGCATCCTCATATTTCAGAAGAAGTTTTTCCGCGAGCATTTGTCCGATGATCTAAGGCATACGGAGGTGGAAGGCTCTGGAACATCTACGGAAACCATTGCGGCCGATCCGGTACAACCCGATTCAGGCACTCCATCATCTGATACCCCGAATACATAAAAGAAAAAGTATATATTGCTGCGATAACTCTGACTGAACCCTAAACACATGCAGCAAGTCAATGACTTCCTGAATTTCATCGATTCATTTCTCGGAAGCAGTCCCTGGTTCGCATATTTCCTGATTGGAACCGGTATTTTCTTTACCATCTATCTTAAGTTTCCCCAGATCCGATATTTCGGCCACGCCGTACGGGTCATAAGAGGTAAGTATGACAAGCCTACAGACGTTGGCGATACGTCGCATTTTGGAGCGTTGTCAACGGCATTGTCCGGCACCGTGGGAACAGGTAACATCGCAGGAGTTGCGCTTGCCATTCACCTGGGTGGACCATCTGCTCTATTCTGGATGTTGGTCACTGCGTTCTTCGGCATGACGACAAAGTTCGTGGAGGTAACGCTTTCACATAAATACAGAGAAATAGATTCGAAGGGGAATGTAGCCGGCGGCCCGATGTATTATATGAAGAACGCGTTGAAACTCCGATGGCTCGCCGTAATCTTCGCGATCGCCACAGTTCTTTCGGCTTTTGGAACAGGCAGTCTTCCGCAGATCAACAGCATCGCGAATGCGATGTACTCATCCTTCGGCGTCAATCACATTGTAACGGGCGGGGTACTGGCGGTACTTCTTGGCTTCATCATGATCGGTGGGATTAAAAGGATTGCGCAGGTCTCAGAGAAGCTTGTTCCTTTTATGGCGATCTTCTACTTCCTCGGAGCAATTTCGGTGATCATCTATAACATTGAAAACCTCATTCCGTCCCTTGTGTCAATAGCCAGCGATATCTTTTCAGGGACCGCAGCCACCGGAGGGTTTCTCGGAGCTTCAGTAGCATTTGCCTTCAACCGCGGTGTGAACAGAGGTTTGTTTTCGAATGAAGCAGGACAGGGTTCCGCTCCTATCGCCCACGCCGCAGCCAAAGCGCACGAACCTGTTTCGGAAGGAATGGTGGCGATCCTTGAACCATTCATTGATACGATCATCATCTGTGCCCTTACGGGGATGGCCGTCCTTAGTTCCGGCGCATGGAAAGACAAAGTGCAGAATGATTTTCAGGATACAGACATCATCGTGCTTGCATCGCGCTATGACGACAAAACAGCTGATGACAACGCGAAACTTTCTGCGTTCCTCACGAAAAATGAACCTCTTCCGCTGTTTACTGGAGATCTCGTTTTTGAAAATGGAAAGCTGAACAACGACTTATCTGTGATGCATTCCCGTTCTCTTGCGGAAGACGTTGAAGCCAGGCAGAGTAAGAATTCATTTACGGGAATCATTCGTGTGAATAATGGCAAGATTGTTCGCGATAGCAATACCAGTAAAGCCATCATCA
Organism: Bacteroidota bacterium; assembly: GCA_023431285.1. GTDB lineage: Bacteria > Bacteroidota > Bacteroidia > Cytophagales > Cyclobacteriaceae > Ohtaekwangia. The sequence continues at coordinate 3,557 of JAEYXN010000063.1, read as the reverse complement.
GCGGAAAGTCCCTTATTCATAGCGCTCCTCTTACCAACGTCGCCTTCAACCGGGGTCCACTCGGAGATTACGGGCAATACATCGTAACGATAGGGCTATTGCTATTTGCATTCTCTACCGCCATTTCATGGTCGTACTATGGCGACAGAGCAATCACCTATTTGTTTGGCGCCAAAGCAGTAAGGTATTTTCATATTGTCTACGTTATTGCATTCTTCTTCGCGTCTTTCACAGACACGACCATCATATGGACGCTCTCGGGCGTGACCATTGCATTGATGACCATCCCGAACCTTATAGGTATCCTGCTTCTGCATAAAGACATGAAGCAAACCGTTCGGGAATACTGGTTTGACTTTAACAATTTATTCGGACACAAATAAGGAGACCCACATTTAATATTCGAATCAATGAGCTTGTTCGTAAAAAAATCAATTGATCAGCTGCTTCTTCAGGCAGACGATTCGACAAAAGGACTTAAGCGAACCCTGGGCCCGGCGAACCTTGTTGCCCTTGGGATCGGTGCGATCATCGGGGCGGGGTTGTTTGTACGAACTGCTGAGGCTGCGGGAGAAGCCGCCGGACCCGCAGTCGTTATTTCTTTCGTGATCGCCGCGGTAGGTTGTGCTTTCGCAGGACTTTGCTACGCCGAATTTGCATCGATGATTCCCATTGCAGGAAGCGCATACACTTACGCCTATACAACAATGGGTGAATTTATCGCATGGATTATCGGGTGGGCACTGGTGCTTGAATACGCACTGGCCTCGGCGACAGTAGCCATAGCGTGGAGTGAATATCTGAACAATCTCCTCAATGGAGCCATACCGTATGAATGGTGTCACTCACCCTTCGAAGTATCTCCTGCCGGGGTTTCAGGGATCATCAACATTCCTGCTCTGTTCATCCTTTTGATCCTGACACTCATCCTGATGAAAGGCACGCAGGAGTCAGCGCTTCTGAATGCGATTATTGTATTTGTAAAAGTCGCGATCGTTCTTATGTTCATCTTTCTTGGTTGGAAGTTTATCAACCCTGCAAACCACACACCTTTCTTCATTCCGGAAGGAACTCCGGGACATGATTCGTTCCGGGAATACGGATGGGGTGGTGTCTTCGGTGGCGCAGCGATCGTATTCTTTGCGTTCATCGGATTTGATGCAGTGTCAACCGCCGCTCAGGAAGCGAAGAATCCAAAACGGGATATGCCTATCGGGATCCTCGGCTCACTCGTATTCTGTACACTGATATATGTTCTTTTCTCATACGTGCTGACCGGGATTGCACCGTGGCAGGAATTCAAAACAGCTGGGAAGGAAGCTTCAGTGGCATATGCAATCAAGAATTACATGCCTGGATACGGATGGCTGGAAAGCTTTATAACGGTAGCGATACTCGCCGGATTTTCATCAGTCATTCTGGTCATGCTGATGGGACAGTCCCGGGTGTTTTATTCGATGTCAATGGATGGCCTGATGCCAAAGGTGTTCTCCGATGTTCATCCAAAATTTAAGACGCCTTATAAATCGAATCTTATCCTTTTTGTATTTGTCGGATTGTTTGGCGCGTTCGTTCCTGGTTCAGTCGCGGGTGATCTTACCAGTTTTGGAACGCTCTTCGCATTCGTACTCGTCTGTGCCGGTATATGGGTATTACGCGTAAAAAACCCAGAAGCTAAACGTCCCTTCGCTACGCCACTGGTTCCGCTGGTGCCAATCATGGGTATGGTGATCTGCAGTGTATTGATTTTTTCACTTGACCCCTTCACCCAGCTCGTTGCGCTCGGATGGATGACCGCCGGACTGGTCATTTATTTTGCTTACGGGAAGAAGCATAGCCATCTGCAAAACAAACTATAGAACTCAGAATATTATATAATGATGAGGCAGTCCACGCAGGCTGCCTTATCTTTTTCCAGACCTCGCGTTACCTTTCTTTTCAAAACCTTTCTTCCCAGAATCTTTTTTCTCAGAGCCTTTCTTTGCGGAGCCTTTCTTCGCAATGCCCTTTTTCTCAAAGCCTTTTTTTTCAACGCCTTTCTTTTCATGAAACGCTCCTTTGAAGTCAGGATCTTCTTTCCTCCGTTGATTGTCAATTTCCTTCCGCATGGCCTGCTCTTCGGCGAATGGAGTTTTTTCTATCGTCACTTCTGTCGGAAGAGAGAGCACGGGAATTTTCTCCCGGATGAGGTCTTCAATTTTTTCGATATGATATACCTCCGCCTTTGTAACGAAAGTGATCGCTTTACCTTTATGAAAGGCTCTCCCCGTTCTCCCTATTCTGTGAACGTAATCTTCATATAAGATGGGCACATCAAAATTGATCACATGTGAAACCTCAAGGATATCTATCCCTCGGGCTGTCACATCCGTCGATACCAACACACGAACCTTTCCTTCCTGAAATTCCTGGACGGCATTGATCCGTGAGTTCTGGCCCTTATTAGAATGAATCACTCTCACAGGACCAATTCCCTTGCGGTCCACAAAATTAAATACGTTGTCCGCGGCCTCTTTTGTGCGCGCGAAAATCATCACACGATTAAAATTCTCTTTGTCCTGCAAGAGGTATTCGAGAAAGTTGATCTTCGTCTTGATATTGGGAACCTCATACAACGCCTGCTCTACTTGACGTGCCGGAGTTGCCTGCGGAGTCACTTCAACTTTTTGTGGAAACTCCAGAAACTCCGCCGAAAGGCGTTCCACTTTCGCGTTAAATGTGGCAGAAAAAAGCAGGTTTTGTCGCTTTCGCGGAAGTACTTCCAGAATTTTCCGGATCTGCGGCATAAAGCCCATGTCCATCATTCTGTCCGCTTCGTCGAGCACCATGGTTTTGATCATCCTGACAGGCAGCTCACCCTTCAGATAAAGTTCCATGAAACGCCCGGGAGTGCCTACCAGGATATCAACGCCCTGTTGGATTTGTTCAATCTGAGTTTTGGGCCCCACACCCCCGTATAATTCCACTACCCGGAGGTCCGTATATTTTGCAAACAATCTTGCGTGACTGGCAAGTTGTATGGCCAGCTCTTTTGTGGGAGCTAAAATGACTGCACGAGGTTCTTCACCCTGCGCATACTTTATTTTCATCAGGAGAGGCAGCATATAGGCAGCGGTCTTTCCTGTACCGGTCTGCGCGATGCCAATCACTTCCTGACCTCCCATGATCAGCGGGATACACTTCTGCTGGATCTCTGTGGGGTGTTCAAACCCGAGATCTCTGAGGGCGTTCAGCAACTGCGGATTGAGATTAAATTGTTCGAATGATGTAATTACAGACACGTTGCGTTTAATTTTACAGCGATGAAAACCCTGATTAAGAATGTAAATATAGTCAACGAAGGCAACGTCTTCGAAGGTGACGTTCTTCTCGACGGCCAGGTGATCTTCCGGATCGACCGCGACATAAGCGATTCCACCGCTGAAGTGATTGATGCTGAGGGGAAGCACCTCTTCCCTGGCGCGATCGATGACCAGGTGCATTTTCGTGAACCTGGCCTCACGCACAAAGCGACTATTCACTCAGAGGCGCGGGCTGCTGTTGCAGGAGGGGTTACC
>JAEYXN010000297.1 GCA_023431285.1 Bacteroidota bacterium | reverse complement strand
GGTGCGTTTCTGCTGATTGACAAAGACCGTCGAATACGTGGTCAATACGACGGGACGAAAGAAGACCAGGTAGATCGCCTGATAAAAGACATCGCTCGCCTAAAGAATGAATGATGGGGAGAACAGTCCTTCATTCAATCTGGATCCCGCTCTTACTCGCATGTTCAAATCCAGGCGAGATCAAGTTCAAGCAGTACTTTCTGAAAGGAGAGCAACTCTATTCTCAGAATTGCGCGAATTGTCATCAGAAGGATGGCAGGGGGCTTGGAGCGTTGTATCCGCCACTCGACTCTGCGGACTATCTTACAAGCTTCCCCGATAGTGTGTTATGTATCATCAGAAAAGGTCGTCAAGGTCCGATGGTGGTAAATGGAATTACCTATAATCAACCAATGCCAGCATTCCCGGCATTGACCGACCTTGAAATCGCACAGATAGCCACCTATATTCATAACTCCTGGTCAAATAGAGCAGAGATCACCGATGTAAAGGATGCTTCTGCCATTCTCGACAGATGTGACTAAAAATATTTTAACCTGATGTCTTGGGTGACTTTATTGTTCTCAATAATCACCTTGGCCTTATCGAACGAGGGAGGACCAAATGTTCCCATTGCATTATTCCCAAATGCAAAACCCTCCTTTGGTATTCCGATGGCGTTAGTATCTAACTCGCCGTTTTCGTTTTCATCATGGAAAACACTTAGAGCATATTCGCCATTCTGAATTTGTTCAAAAACAACGGTTGCCTTATCTCCGGTGACCTTCACAACTTTTCCTTCAACTGCTTTTTCAAGGAATGTTTCTTTGCTGTTGAAAAGGCCCACACGGATTTCACCGACGTGTTTCTTTATATTGGATACAGTCACCTCTATCCGACCCTGGCTGAAGCTTTGGACGGCAATAGCCATCAATAATAGTAAGAGCGGATATGTCTTCATCTTTTTTCTAATCCTTCAATTTTTAACATTGTTCTCCGATTATATTGTCACTGGATCGCTAATCTAAAATAACTCTTCCGGTCGCTTCTACACGTGTCCCTTTAATAATCCGGTACAAATACATACCCGAAGGATAGAGGGATACATCCAACTCCATCACAGTTTGTTTCAACGGTTGCTCGAGCATTTTTCTACCGCGTGAATCAATCAATTCAAAAATCAGTCCATCGCCATTAGTAACGATGTTTAACACCGACGATCCGCTTGCTATAGGATTGGGATATACCAGATGTGTATTCTTATCAGCGAAGATCAGGATTGCTTCATTTGTAAAAACGGTGGAACCGCCGGCCAAAACAATTCCTGCTCGATACGTATTCGGTCCTCCGCTCACTTCACCATCGGTAACTTCCAGTATCATGTTATGGTTTACGGATACCTGATCAAGAGTTTCGTAAGCTGGACCATGTTTCTTTTGAAAAAGAACAGACTGAACTCCTGAGAGCGTACTAAGCTGTAACCGCAGCCGGGCCTGGGAATCGCTATCAACAAATGCCTGAAAGGTGCTGTAATAACAATTCACCCCCGATGCCTTGTAATTACGGGTGATAGATCTTTTTCCAATATTTAAACCCACCACCGGTGCTATTGCAAAATATTCGGACATCGCCGCATTTAAGAACTGAAAACTTGTATCCGTATCATGATGGACTGAGTTAAGATATTCTTCACCGAGATTATACAGGACATATGACTGTGCAAATCGACTGGGGTTCCACACCAAAAGAGATTCATCGCTGCAAGTAAATCCCACCTGAAAATCCATTATCGGCATTGCAATAATCGTGGCACTTACAAATTCACCATCAGCTGTGACCATCTTAAAGACGAGCTCATTAACGCCTTCGGGCACTCTATAATCAAACCAACCTTGCGCGAGATTAATTTGATCTGATAATTCGGACTCACTGCCATTCATCTCAACTAACAGGCGCGCCATACCCGGCATAGTAGTTTGCCATCTTATTTTAATGTCACTATCTGATTCCAGTTTTGCACTCAATGAGGGATAAGTCCATCGAAAAGTACTTGCTGTATCTAACATAAAAGCAACACTATACTCTTGCTGCCCTGTCACCTCTCCACCTTCCACTTCCAAAACATACTTTCCAGGCGCGGGAAAATCTATTGTTACTATTTCCAGATTGTTAAGATTGTCTTTGCCTTTTTTTGCCGGTACAGATAGTGAATCGGCATGGGGAAATGTATTGAGTATCCAGGGAAGATGTATCTCCGAGCTTCCCTCTTTGTGGACACGAAGGTCCAGGTCATTGACCAGAGCCCGGTTCGCACCAGCTTCAGCCGCAGGGTCATTCCACGAAAGTCCAGCGCGCAGACGTACGCATCCCGACGGTACATCAACAACAACGGCTTCATGTATCTCATTACTACCGACGCCATCGATCTTGAAAAGACTATGATGAATGACCTCGACAGCCTTAGTTGCATTGAGCGCTCCATAGCCGGAGTAATAGTCTGGTCCGGGTTGCCCGAGATCTGATGCTGACAACGTCATGGCCAGGCGCAAAAGGCTGGACGGAGGGATCGACCCGTTGATTCTCTTGAACTCCTGCTGAAGGAGCAGCGCAACACCAGAAGCATAGGCAGCACCTTCGGAAGTCCCGTCAGGGCCGTAGGCAACCAGTTCAGGCTTCATCCTTCCATCGAATGCCGGTCCTCTAGAATTGCGCGGATCAATTGTGAAGTCATCATAATGCGCACCAACAACCAGGATGTTCTTCGCCATCTTCACGCTCCCTGTCAGATTCGCATATCCGTTTACTTCCGCGTACGTTCCAGTATCAGCGCTCTCCTCGCCGCGATTGCCTGCAGAAAAAACGTGGAGGAGTTGGTTATTATTATTCACTTGGACATCGTAAGCCCTTGCTACTGCGCTATAAACATTATCCAGCTCAAACCCATAAGAATGGTTTTGCACAGAAATGTTAGAGGATTGAAAGTAGTTAAGGCTATCAGGGAAGATTGGCACGAACGACGCGGACGAAACTTTGCTTCGCCATGCAATTCCTTTTGAGGATTCGGACGTGTTTCCTCCTCCCGCGATGACAGTTGCCATTTGATTCGCATGCAAAGACACGATGGGATCCTGAAGGTCAGAGATAATAATGCGACCTTTAAAATCGATATCCCCCGGATCAATCGCGCGCTCGCGGACAGATAGACTCATCCCTTCACCATCAAGATATGGATACCGCAGATGAACATCGTTAATGGAATTCACGGCCAGATCCTGCGACGGGTTAAGAGTTTCTTCAAACGGATCTCCTTTATACACATCAACAAAAGTCACTTCTTCAAAACGAATCACGGCATATACATCCTCCATCGCATACAACTTGACGGCTATGCTTCTTGAAGCGAAATCAACGGAAAGAATTCTGGAGTCTGCGGCTTGCAGCTTCTTCACGCTAGCCCCAACATCCATTGTACTGATTACAAACTTCCGTGCGTGATCCACACGTCCAGCCTTAAGAACTTTCTTTAAGGAAGGAGATATCTTCCATTCGTCGTTTGCCAGACCCATTATGAAGTCGGAATCATCCGTATGAAAGTTCTTCATTTTAGCTATCGCGAACTCCGACGTTACCGGGCGGAAAAATTCAAAGACATTGACTGGCGTCTTGTCTTTAACGATCAGCCATTCCCCGGAGTCCAATGCGTAGATGCTGCGTCGAATTTTTAGATATTCGTGCGGAAAAGACGTGAATTGAGCAAAAGAACAATGTATGTAAGAAAAGGAGAGCAGAAACAACAAATACGCTTTTTGCTCAAAAAACAAACATCTCCAAAAGGAAAACGTCATAGTCTGGTAGAATGCTTGAAAAGTTAGTACTAATTTGTTTATTTGTTACGCAGACCTTACTCAACCCCACCTTATGAAAGCCCTTCGATCCGCATTGTGGTTCTTCATTCTGTTCTCCGTTCTCTCATGCCATGAACAGGAATATTCGACAAACCTTGTACCTGATGATGTCTTATCAGAACTAAAGGCAGCTGGATTCGATACCAGTCAAGGTCTCTCGCGTTACAAAGACGGGTATCTTGTAGAGTATGACATCTTCCTCACAAGGAAACAGATCTCCGAACTCGGCGCTTCAATTTCGTTAGGACATCATGCACAGGAAGAACACTACAGAACGTACAACCTCGTCACTCAACCAAGAACGCTTCGAGTATATATGGCTCCTGGTTTCGATTCATATATACAGAACTCATTTAATTCCGCGCTGGGTAGGTACAATGAAATAAACCTGAATATCAGGTTTCAAAGAACAACTAACGAAGCCGAAGCCGACATTGCTATTCTTTCATTTTCCGAGCAAAGCAATATCCTTGGATATAGTGCTGGTTTTCCTTCCGGCAACGGTGCGCCTGCTTCACCCATTCTCCTAAATACACACTACTTCAATAGCACAACTCAACGTGCCGATGCAACAACAGTGATTGCACATGAGATCGGACATGCCATTGGGCTAAGACACACTGATTACATGGCGCGAAGATTCAGCTGCGGATCGGGCGGAAATGAGGGCTCCTCCGGAGCTGGCGCGGTCTACATCCCTGGTACTCCTAAGGGAGGAGAAGCAGAATCATTTATGCTGGCGTGCTCGAATGGCGCAGATCGCCCTTTCACTTCAGGCGATCGCAACGCCCTTACTACTATTTACTGACATTTCCTCTTAGGTCAGGTAACTGACCTCTTTCATCTTCTCGTATAGAGAAACCTGTTAAAAATTTGTTAACGGGAAGTATTCCTTGTTCGAAGGGAAGCCGCTCAAATAAAAAAAGTTTCTCCTGTCAACAAAAAGAAACCTTACTCGTATCGCACGTTCATTTTGAAATGGAATTCGTAAATTTCCTTAACCTTCGTCCCCTATGGCAACCCTCACGCTAACAATCAACAACAAACAACACAAAGTCGATGTCGATCCTAAGATGCCTTTGCTTTGGGCCATCCGGGATATAGTCGGACTAACAGGAACGAAATATGGATGCGGCATCGCTCAGTGCGGCGCGTGTACGGTGCATCTTGATGGAGCGCCGATTCGTTCATGTTCCATTCCGGTTTCTGCGGTAGGAACCAAAGCGGTCACTACGATCGAAGGTCTGTCCGATGACAACTCTCATCCGGTACAGCAAGCGTGGATACTAGAACAAGTACCTCAGTGCGGCTACTGCCAGTCAGGTCAGATCATGGCAGCGACAGCACTGCTTAAAAAAAATGCCTCTCCTTCGGATAAGGATATCGACACAGCTATGCAGGGACACATTTGCCGATGTGGAACATATCCCAGAATCCGGACTGCAATCAAGAAGGCTTCTTTGTTGATGGGCCAGAAGGCAAGCACTAAATGATCCACGCAAAAAAATTCCCCATGAAAAAATCTGATTCAAATATTTCGAGAAGAAACTTTATAAAGCTGTCGTCGATGGCCGGCACAGCGCTTACTCTCGGTTTTGCACTACCCGCAAAAGGCGAAAATCTTGCTATCATTAAGAAAGAAACTGCTGACAACCTGGGTGTCGAACTGAATGCATGGATCTCCATCGATACAGCAGGAAAGGTTACAATTACCAATCACCGAGCAGAAATGGGCCAAGGGTCCTATCAATCAGTTGCGCAGATGATCGCGGAGGAACTTGAAGTCGATATGACGAAGGTGAATATTGTCTTTGCTCAAGGCCATCAAACGAAATATGGTAGCCAGATCACTGGTGGAAGCTCCACAATTCGCGGAACATACAAACGCCTGCTCACGCTAAGTGCATCCGCTCGCGAGATGCTGATCGAGGCCGCGTCCCGGAAAATGAACGTCAATCGCGTCGAATGTTTCGCTGAAAATGGTGAAGTCATTCACAAACCAAGTGGAAAAAAAGTGGGTTACGGTGAGGTGGTTTCCGACGCAGCTAAACTTGAGCCTCCCAAAGATGTACGCCTAAAAATTCCTTCGGAATACAAAATTCTCCGTAAGCCATTACCGCGTCAGGATAC
>JAEYXN010000039.1 GCA_023431285.1 Bacteroidota bacterium | reverse complement strand
CTCCAGCGACGCTGTCTCGCGTCCTAGTTTTTCGGCGCGTGTCAGGTAGATTTCAGCACTATCGTACTGCTGAAGGTGGGTGTGCAGACTACCAATACTGTTGTAAGCTATTCCGATGTTAAACTTGTTGCTGATCTGCTTCTCTATCGCCAGGGCGCGGAACTGGTAGTCAAGTGCCTTCTTGAAATCCCTCTGTTCTTCGAAGACCAATCCCAGGTTATAGAGGCAAGCGGAAACGCCTTCATGATGACCGAGCTTTTGACGGAGGTCGAGTGCTTTCGTTAACCATAGCACTGCGTCGTCATACTTCTTCTGCTGAAAAAAAATGACACCTTTTACATTGTAAGAATTTGAAAGACCAAAAGCATCGTTAATCTCAGTTCTGATCTTCACTGACGTTTCAATAAAATCGAAGGCATCCCTGAAGTTGCGTTGGTTCTTATAGATCCATGCGAGGTTGCTCATGATCCGTCCGAGCTCATATTTTAATCCGAGGCGCTCCGCGATCTTCATAGATTCAAAGTCGTACCGCATTGCCACGTCGTTTTGTCCCAGCGATTCGTAGACATCACCCAGGTCACCATATACGCGCGCGAGAGTTTGCGGATTGTCGCGGAGCTTGAGAAGTTCGACAGCCTGTAGGAGCGTTTCAAGAGAAGAAAGGAAGTCACCCTGACGAAACTGAATTTCTCCGCTGAACACCTGACAGTGAAGCTGGAGGTAAGGGTCATCGAGCTCGTTGGCGAAACTGCATCCTTTGGTAATCAGTTCCTGTGCTAAATCATACTCTGCCCTGTTCTTGTTGAGCTCTGCCATTCCGAAGTACACATCGGCCAGCCCGAATTTGCTTTTAAGTTTAGTGTAAATTTTCAGCGCTTCCCGGAAGTATTGTTCTGCTTTTTCATTCTGCCATTGAAGTACGGCAAGTCTTCCGGCATTTCGATAGGTGTACGCAAGCTGGCGTTTTGCATTGAGTGAGTCGAGTAGGCGGATTGCACGAGCATAATATAAGTCAGCGGAATCAAAGTTCGCGATGGCGCGATGCACATTGGCAATCATGGTGTAACAATAACCCAATCGTTCATCTTCCGGGGCAGGTTGGGATCTGGCTTTGTGATACAGCTCGAGAGCCATCCCGAAATCTCCGGTATCCGAGAAATAAAATCCTTTCAACGTGAGGGCTGTACGTACTCCGGCTGTATACCTGGCATTTGTTGCGAGTCTGAGAGCCTCTTCAGAATATTCCAGCCCCTTCACTACATCATAATCATAGTACGACGTAGCGATTTCATTGTACAGGTCCGCTTTTTCAGATGGAGTGAATGGTTTGTCTAATAAGCCAAGAAGGCTATCAATCCGTGCATCCTGGCCGAAAATGACAATCGGGCTTCCTGAAAGAAATAATAAGACCGTGAGGAGCCTTAACATGCACAAAATTAAAAGTCTATTAAACCTCTATATTAAACAAATATGGTCAATGATTAAGATTTCAGGAAGTTTTCGCTGCGTAATGAGTGCGATCGGGCGCTGTGAAATTATCAGAACATTAGAATTTCCGCTCATCATGTCTTTATGAGTGACCTGTCTTTTGCGGGACAACGCTTTGTTGTAGTTTTGACTGAAACCTAACTTCGTGAATTATGAACAACCGTAGATTCCTGCCCTTTGTCATCCTTGGAGTGATTGCGCTTTTTATTGTGTTCGGCTTGTCCTCCAGTTTATTCTACAAGATCGAGGCTCAGGAAAGGGCTGTGATCTTCTATCCGTTCGGGAAAGGTCTGGATAAAGAAAATTCAATCGGTCCGGGAACACATATAAAAGCCCCCTGGAACGATGTGATTGTTTACGAGGTGTCTGAGATTTCATCCGAAGAAACAATGGATATCAACGATAAGAACGGACTTCCGATTCATGTTGAAGTTACGGTGCGGTATACGCCTATGCCGGAGAAGATCGGTCATCTTCATGAGAAATTTAACAATCAGTATGTGAGTCGTCTTGTCATTCCCGAGGTAAGGAGTGTTGCACGTCAGGTGATGGCGCGATATACTGCTGAAGAGATTTACTCCACCAAACGCGCTGAGGTGGAGCTGGCGATCAAGAACGAAACTGAAAAAATACTTCACAGCAATTACGTAGAGACGAAGGCTGTGCTTATCAGGTCAATAAAGCTTCCTGAGCAGATCCGGATTGCGATTGAGAACAAGCTTCAGCAGCAGCAGGAAGCCCTCGCCTACCAGTACAGACTCGACAAAGAAAAGAGTGAAGCAGAGCGTAAGAGGATCGCGGCGGAAGGGGAAGCGCGGGCCAACAACATTGTGAATAGCAGTCTTTCCGACAAGTTACTGAAAATGAGAGGAATTGAAGCCACGCTGGAGCTCGCGAAATCACCGAATTCCAAAGTGATCGTAGTGGGCAGCGGCGACGGGGGTTTGCCTCTGATTCTTGGAAATAATTAAAAAAAACCGATTTTTTTAGGCGATATTTCCCCGCTGAAGTATTCACCTGTATATTTAAAACCTGGTGTTTAAATCTATATAAACAATGTCGAAAACTGCTGAACTGATCATTGACGGCAAGTCGTATTCCCTGCCGATCATTGAGGGTACCGAGAACGAGAGGGCGCTGGATATCAGCGAGCTTCTCGAGAAGACAGGTGCCATAACCCTTGACCTGGGATACAAGAATACGGGAGCCACCAAGAGTGGTATTACTTTTCTGGATGGTGACAAAGGAATTCTGCGCTACCGCGGATACAGTATAGAAGACCTGGCAGAGAAATCAAATTTTCTTGAAGTAGCCTACCTCCTTATATTCGGTGAGCTTCCCAATCAACAGCAGTACGAGAAATTTTCGCATGATATCAAGACCCATACGCTGGTTCATGAAGACATAAAAAAGATCCTTGACGGGTTTCCTTCAACGGCGCACCCGATGGGAGTCCTGGCGTCTCTGTTCTGCTCGCAGACTGCATTTTACCCTGAATCGCTTGATCCTAACCGTTCCGGCGAAGGTGTGTATCTAAGCATCGTGCGTTCTATGGCAAAGATGCCTACGTTCGCCGCATGGGCGTACAAGAACGCAGTGGGCCACCCGGTTAATTATCCAGATAACAGCCTTGACTACTGCGCGCGCTTTCTGAAGATGATCTTCGCGCTTCCAGCAGAACAATATCAACCAGATCCTGTCATCGCCGATGCCCTTGACAAGTTGCTGATCCTTCACGCCGATCATGAGCAGAACTGTTCAACATCCACGGTTCGTATTGTCGGGTCATCCAGAGCCAGCATCTACTCATCAATTTCTGCGGGTGTCAATGCCCTGTGGGGACCCCTTCACGGTGGCGCAAACCAGGAAGTGATTGTGATGCTTGAGAACATCCGCGCTGACGGTGGCGATACTCAGAAGTGGATCAACAAAGCCAAAGACAAAAACAGTGGGTTCCGCCTGATGGGATTTGGCCACAGAGTGTATAAGAACTTCGATCCTCGTGCCAAGATCATTAAGAAAGCTGCAGATGACGTGTTAAAGAAACTCGGCGTGAACGATCCTGTTTTGGAGATCGCTCAAAAGCTGGAAGAGGCTGCTTTGAAAGATCCGTATTTCGTAGAGCGCAAACTCTATCCAAACGTGGACTTCTATTCTGGCATCATCTACCGCGCACTGGGCATTCCTGTGGATATGTTCACTGTGATGTTCGCCATGGGACGTCTCCCTGGCTGGATCGCACAATGGAAAGAAATGCGCGAGAACAAAGAACCTATCGGACGCCCACGTCAGCTTTACGTAGGGACTCCTCAGCGTTCCTTCGTGGAGATGAGCAAACGATAGACTATCCGATGATTTATCCGATCCCTCGTCCTTTAAGGGTGAGGGATTTTTTATTCACATTAATACAAATGACATGGATCTGACGAAACAATTCGAAGAGGCGGCAGCGAAGTCGAAGGAGATGACCCAGCGCCCAACGAACGAAGAATTGCTGAAGCTTTACGCGCTCTATAAACAAGCTTCGGAAGGTGATGTCAGCGGAGAACGCCCGGGAGGGTTCGACTTCAAGGGCATTGCCAAATACGATGCATGGGCTGAGTTGAAAGGCATGAGTGGAGATAAGGCAAAGGAAGAATACATTGCATTTGTCAATAAGCTTCTCCAGCAATACGCTTAGAGCGTGAACCTCTTCTATCAGCCGCTCCTACCCGATCAATTATACCTCGACGAGGAGGAGTCGCGTCACTGTGTGAAGGTGCTTCGCATTCGAAACGGTGAGGCTATCCGCATTACCGATGGAAGGGGAAGTTTCTATGACGCGGTCATTACCGATGCGAGCCAGAAGCGTTGTGTCTTCGCAATCCGGGAGCAGATTCCTGAACAGCCCCGCGACTATCATATTCATATTGCCATTGCACCAACTAAGAACCCTGATCGCCTGGAGTGGTTTGTTGAGAAGGCGACTGAGCTTGGGGTGGACAGGATCACCTTTATCCGTACGGAACACTCGGAACGCGTTTACCTGAAGAAGGAACGGCTCCTTCGTATGGCGGTGAGTGCCATGAAACAATCACTGAAGCCTACCCTGCCTGATCTTTCAGATCTCACTGATCTGCCGACGTTGCTGGAAAAATGTGACGAACAGGAACGGTTCATCGCCTTCGTTGACGAAAGCAATCCACTTCACCTGAAAGACTGCGCAGTGAAGGGAAAGAGTTATCTGATCCTGATTGGTCCTGAAGGAGACTTTTCGAAGGGTGAATTAGAGATGGCGACTGGAAAAGGTTTTGTCAAAGTAAGCCTGGGTGGGAGTCGCCTTCGCACAGAGACTGCTGGTATGGCGGCGTGCCATATTCTGAATCTCATTAATTCATAGGCCCGGATTGAAGGTCAAGCCGATGAAGAGCCTGCCAATTTGAATCGTCTCCTTTATTTGTTTTATTTACTCGTCATTTTGCACCATGATCTTAAATTATCTCTGGGTCGGATTTTTTGTTGTCGGGTTTGCGGTCGGTCTTATCCGATTGATCTTCTTCAATGACGTGGAGACTTTACCGGCTATGATGCAGTCAACCTTCACCAGTGCGAAGACTGCTTTTGAGCTGGCCCTTGGACTCACTGGGGTGATGACGCTGTGGCTGGGTTTGATGAAGATCGGCGAAGAAGGAGGAATGGTACCGATCGTATCGCGTGTCGTCGGTCCTTTCTTCTCAAGGTTGTTCCCTGAGATTCCAAAGAACCATCCTGCGACGGGTTCCATTATCATGAACTTCAGTGCGAACATTCTCGGATTGGATAATGCGGCCACTCCGCTGGGCCTGAAAGCTATGAAGGAACTTCAGGAGATCAATCCCAACAAAGACGTTGCTTCCAATGCGCAGATGATGTTCCTGGTGCTCAACGCTTCGGGCCTTACCATCATCCCTATTGCTATCATGGCCGATCGTGCAACCCTTGGGTCAGTGGATCCTTCGGCGATCTTTATTCCCACCCTGATCGCAACATTTTTCTCGACGTTTTTTGGACTGCTCTACATGTGCGTTCGTCAGCGCATCAACCTTTTTGATCCGGTGCTGCTGGGGTATATCGGTTTGATGATCGCTATCATCGGAGGGGTGATTTATCATTTCTACGGCATGGAACCGGCAGCGATCCAGCGACAATCATCGTTGGTGACAGCGGTGATCATACTAAGCGCGGTGGTGGGCTTCATTATCCTCGGACTTCGAAAGGGCATTAATATTTTTGAAACTTTTATTGAAGGTGCTAAAGAAGGATTCAGCATAGCGATCAAGATCATACCTTTCCTGGTCGGCATCTTCGTAGCGGTTGGTGTTTTCCGGACATCAGGCACACTGGCCTTCATAGAGGAGGGCATTTCATGGGCCGTTATCGCCGTAGGATTAAATGCCGACTTTGTTCCCGCGATACCCGTTGCGTTGCTGAAGCCACTAAGCGGAGGAGCGACCAGATCGATGATGATGGACGTCGCTAAAGTCCATGGAATTGATTCCTTCGTTGGTCAGCTATCATCGATCATTCGGGGCTGTGCAGAGACCACTTTGTACCTCACCGCGTTGTACTTCGGTTCCGTAAGTGTAAAAAACACGCGATATGCAGTTACAGGCGGATTGATCGCTGACCTGGCAGGCGTTATTGCAGCAATTTTCGTCGCTTATCTTTTCTTTCATTGACCGCCGGGAAGACGGGAAGCTTAATTTTTCAGGCATTCATTACCTGCCGTCATGTAAGGGAAAGTAGCCCACAAAACGCCCCTTTTGTTTGCTTAACTGGGCAATCGAGATTAACATTGTTATATGGAAAAGAAAGCGGATATTCAAAAGACCATATACGATAACGCCAAAAGTCATTTCCTCGGAAACTTCCCTGACTCTTTACCTATTGAACAAGCATACGTCCACATAGGAATGTATCTCGGATGGATAATCGACACTGGATTGTATTCTGAATACTTTGAGGACGAAGCTTCGAATCAGATATTCCGCTTCCGCCGTCGTGAGATTTCATGCACCATTCTTAGTGAGATCTGGGATGGCTACCTGGGGTATGAACTCTTCAACCGCCAGGGCAACATGTTCACTTACTATTATTATGGTGGTGGCTTGTATCGTAACGACTACGATGAGATCCTTGTAAAAACTCTTCCTTCTATCTACCACGTGACTGACAGCTGGGAGAATTATGAGCGCATCAGAACGCGGATTGACATGCGTTTCCAGGACTGGAAGAAACTTATCTCTGCATCTTAAGCGCTGATCAAAACAAAGCCCGGGCAAGCTCCTCCCGGAATTACCTCAACAACTTACCATTTCTGTCAACGACGCTTTCCTGAGCATCCGCTTTCATCACGAACTCACCAGTATCGTTTCTGAATAATATCTCTTTCGGAACAAAAGGGAGCTTGTAATTGCTGCTCCATGCCAAACCATCAGAGCGATATATCTTGGCAACAGTCGCCGAGTATTTATTATCCTGCAATGGCGCGTCTGAGAACAGTACCACAAAGAACAACTGTCCTGCTGCATCAGAATAAGTCAGGCCATGGGTATGCTGGGCAGACTTTCTGAGAAGTACATTCTCCACCGGGAAGGATATTTTGATATCCGGCACCCGCGAAGGAGTGATGGAATAGAAATATCCCTCGGCCTTCACAGAGTCCGCGAGCTTCACACCCGCCGTATATTGATCAGGAACCATTATCAAAGGACGGAATCGTTTTGCAATGCCGTCAAGAAACAGAGGGATTGAATCCGCTCCTAGCACCATCCATCGTAAAGCATTCTGTTTAACAGCGAGTTCCTGTGAACGCAGTCCCTTTTCTCTTTCTGCAAACTCTTTGACAACTCTGATAAAACTTTTCAATACAATCCCATTGCCGTAAGTGTTGTCAACGTAGTGGCTGTAGTTCTTCATTTCATAGTCAAGATCCCTGTTCAGCATGCGTCCTGCGAGGCTGTCCAGCTTCTGAGCACTATTCAGAGCACGGCGGGTGAGATCAACCTGGAAATGAAAGTTTGCAGAATCCCTCAGCGGCTTATTCTCCAGCAGGATTGACTTGTATTCGAGATCAGCAATCTTGATTGAAAACACATCCATCGGAAGAGGGTCTGGGTCGTATTTACGGAGTTGTCCCAGAAGGAGCTTGTCGATCAGTTTTGTCAGGTCATTTCTTACAGACACTGAATCCGACGAAAGTTTTTCACGCAGCTTATTGAGCTCCACATCGTACGAAATAAGATGTTCCCGCAGCGGGATCAGATCAGTTTCAATTGCTGTTTTTACTTTTTGACTAAAAGCTTTGTAGTCCCATATATTCACATCGTCCTTGTAAAAATCTGCAGCCTCTAATCCCTCCTTTTTGAAGTCTTTTATTTCATTCTTATTGAGCGATGGGGAATAGCCCGTCTTGCCAAGAGTCGATAAGCTGCTCTTGTACTGATCAAAGGCCTTTGTACATGAATCGAATCGCGATGCAAGCACACCCAGTGACTTCAAAGTAGATTCATCAGAACGGAGATAGAGTTCTCTCTCGTTGGCAAATGTACTGGTGATGGACGAGTAAAGGGCAGCTGATCTCTTGTACAACGTATCGGAAAGGGAGAAATAATGCTTCACCATTTTCACCCGGTCAATACGTTCGCGCAGCCCTTCCATTTTCTTTTCCAGATCGAACTGTATATCAGAGAGCTTTACGCCAAACTCGCCGGTGCGCAGGTCCCTCCTGTTATATATCTGATAGTATTCACTATTCCGTTTTATCTCCTTCTCGGTGATCGTCTGATAAGCTTTATTGTAGAAGATAATTGCGGAATCCATTCTGGCAATCGCAAGACGAGTCTGCTTTAGAATATCATCCTTGCCCGATTTTTCCTGGTAGATCGTCCCCATGTAAAGAAATGCACTCGGATTATCGTCATTCTCTTTGAGATACTGCTTGAGAAACGGTTCCGCTTGCTCATACTGCTTCACAGTCAGGAGTCCGAATATGTCTTTGTATTTAACCTTCTTCTGAGCCAGACATAACGGTCCGAAAAAAATAAAGACAATGAGAACAGTCAAAAAAGCTGATTTTCGCATTCTGAACACAATTTTACCTTCGAAAATAACTAAATTCAGGAACTTAAAGTAGCCTCATTTTCATTTAGGATAGAATGGAGACGCCCATCAAAAAGACAACACTGAAGCGAATATTCTATACTGCACGCCCCTGGATTCTCTACATCGGATTATTTCTCGTCCTCCGATATACAGGCATCATCGGAGCTGCATCTTCTGTGACACAGCAGGCCCTGATGAAGACCGGTGCACTCGATGCTTCGACAGAGACAGTAGCTGTTGCCAAAACTTTTAATTACAACTTTAGCCTTCAGACGCTGGATCGCGAAAAAATAGATGCGTCGTCTCTGAAGGGAAAAACGATTTTCATTAACGTATGGGCTACATGGTGTGGTCCCTGCAGGGTGGAAATGCCATCCATTCAAAAGCTGTATGAA
>JAEYXN010000011.1 GCA_023431285.1 Bacteroidota bacterium | reverse complement strand
TCGTATTCTCGCAGAGAAGTACGGTGCGGATTCCGATTCAGTCCAAATTCTGTTGAATCAAAAAAGAAAGATGAGAATCTTCACCTGGAAAGGGGAGCGCGATACTCTGTTCAGCTCAATGGATTCCCTCCGATATTACAACTACTTCCTTCAAAGTGGATTGATGTCAATGGATCCTGAGACCGGCGCAATCAAAGCATGGGTCGGCGGTTTGAACCACAAGTTTTTCAAATACGATCACGTCAAACAAAGTAGCCGTCAACCCGGATCAACATTCAAACCATTTGTTTATGGTACCGCGATCGAAGCAGGTTATTCACCCTGTCTTGAGTTGCTTGATATTTCTCCTACGATCAAAGTTCCGGGAGGAACATGGAACCCCGACAACGCTGAGCCGCCTTACAAAGGAACCGGTGATAAACTGAATCTCCGTCAGGCGATGGCGCGTTCCGTCAACTCGGTGACAGCGCAGTTGGTTCAGCGTGTGGGCCCGCAAAACGTTGTAGACTTTGCGCAGCGCCTGGGAGTAAAGAGCAAACTGGATCCCGTTCCCGCGATCTGTCTCGGAACGTCAGATGTGACCTTGTATGAAATGGTCGCCGCTTACTGCTCTTTTGTGAATCTCGGCATTCAGATAGAACCCTATTACATCACCCGGATAGAAGACAAGAACGGTAATGTGATCGAAAACTTTGTTCCAAAAACGCGCCAGGCACTCGACGAAAAAACAGCTTATAAGATGGTTTATATGTTGCAGGGAGGAGTCGTGGAAGAAGGCGGTACGTCACGTGGAATTAGCCGCGAATTGAAGATCGACAATGAGATCGGTGGCAAGACCGGAACGACCAACAACGCTTCAGACGGATGGTATATCGGTATTACTCCGAACCTTGTTACCGGGGTTTGGGTTGGAGGAGATGAGAGGAGTATCCGATTCCCGAACTGGAGTTTTGGTGCAGGATCGAAATCAGCCCGTCCTATCTGGGACAGATATATGCTGAAGGTATATTCCGCGCAGGACGTGGGATATCCAAAAGGATACTTCAAACGTCCCGCGTCTGGGTTAGATATGACGCTCGATTGCAGTAAATACTCAGAGAACGCGGGAGACGACCCCGAAGCAGGTCCAGTACGCCAGGACGAAGAAGTGTGGAAGCCACAATAAGGAGGAAATATGTACGACGGACTAAAGGAAGTGGTTTCAAGGCTTCCGGAGTCACCGGGTGTTTATAAATTTTACAATAAGGAAGACGAGCTGATCTACGTTGGGAAGGCGAAGAGCATCCGAAAACGAGTAAGTAGTTATTTCAACAAACAGGCCGGCGTAAACAGAAAGACGCTCCGTCTTGTTTCCGAGATCCAACGGATTGACTACACGGTTTCCAATACTGAATTTGATGCTCTGCTGCTTGAAAACAATTTCATCAAGCAAAACCAGCCGAAGTACAATATCCTCCTCAAGGACGACAAGACCTTTCCATACATCTGCATCCTGAAAGAAAGATTCCCACGGATCATCTACACGCGGAAATATCTTCCCGAGCAGGGGGAGTATTTCGGTCCTTATAGCAGCGTTTCTGCGATGAAGAATGTGCTGGACCTCGTACGAAAGCTTTACAGCATCCGAACGTGTTCTCTTCATCTTAGTGAAACCAACATCGAGCAACGTAAATTCAAGGTGTGCCTTGAGTATCATATCGGAAATTGCAAGGGACCATGCGAAGGGTTGTATGATGAACCCTCCTACTCTGAAGAGATTCAGCAGGCGCGAAACGTTCTGAAGGGAAACATCAGTATTGTCTACCAATACTTCACAGACGCAATGAAGGCCGCCGCCGCGAACCTCGAGTTCGAACGCGCGCAGTATTATAAAGATAAGCTCGACACGCTGGAGCGCTTCCAGACGAAGTCATTGGTGGTCAACAGGGCATTGACAGACATTGATGTGGCGACAATTACCAGTAAGGAAGAGTACGCCTACGTCAATTACATGCGGATCACGGAAGGCGCGATCGTCTTTTCCAAAACTGTTGAAGTGAAAAAGAAGCTCGACGAACCTGATGAAGAATTGCTGAGTCTGGCCGCAGTCGAACTCAGGGAACAGACACGCAGTACAAATAAGACGATATTCAGTAACGTACCCATTACCGTGCTGGAGGAAAGTGTTGAAAACGTCATTCCAAAAATAGGGGATAAGAAGAAGTTGGTTGATCTGTCTGTGAAGAATGGACTTGAGTTACGCAAGGAGAAAGAAATTCTCCGCGAGGGTAAGAAGTCACGGCAGCGCGAAGTACTCGGCATCCTCCAAAAGGATTTGCAGTTACAAAATGTCCCGATCATCATCGAGTGCTTCGATAACTCAAACTTTCAGGGAACAACTCCGGTCGCGTCGATGGTCCGTTTCGTAGAGGGCAAGCCGGACAAAAAGGGATACCGCCATTACAATATCAAAACCGTAGAGGGACCGAACGATTTTGCTTCAATGAAAGAGATTGTGGGCCGTCGTTACAAGAGAGTGCTGGAAGAGAATCTGCCCCTTCCGAATCTGATACTCGTCGATGGAGGCAAAGGTCAGTTGAGCAGCGCGTGTGAAGCATTGAAGGAGCTTGGCATCTATGGAAAAATACCTATTGCCGGGATCGCCAAGAAGCTTGAGGAAATATACTATCCGGAAGATCCGTTCCCGCTTCTTATCAACAAGAAGTCACCGGGATTGCTCCTTATCCAGCAGATCCGCGACGAGGCACACCGGTTCGCGATCACATTCCACAGACAGAAGAGGAGTAAGAAACAACTTGTAACCGAGCTTGAGGGATTAGAAGGCATTGGTCGCAAGACCGCCGACAAACTGTTAAGACATTTCAGGTCGGTGAAGAAGATAAAAGAAGCTTCGTTCGAGGAGATCGAGAAGATTGTCGGAACGAAGAAGGCCGAATTGCTAAGAGAACTTTACAAAGAAAGGGAGGCATAAAGCCCCCCTTCGCAAAAAATTATCAAAGGCAAATCTTAAAACTCCCAAAGATTGTGCTCTTTTTCCATGAGCTCCATTTCTGTCCATTCGCGGGCCCAGACACCCTCGTGGTATGGTCTTCCATTCGCACGATAAGTATCATCAAGGGTCTCGTCGTCAGGGTTCTGCCGTTTGTAGATCGTCCCGTGGAACAATCTTAGCAGAAATGCATCCGCGAAGTTCTTGTTCTGCGCAGTATTCTGTGGGTTAAACCACACTGCTTTAGGAATATTGTTCCGGAAGAGTTTTTCCAGATCCTTGTACTTAAACCAGCCAAGGGAAACATCGATACCGGTATTGGTTTTCGCACCGGGAACGAGTATTTCGATAGCCTGGATATCGTAGTAGAGTCTGGATCTTCTGCGGTCGAAGATGATATCTTCAACCATGTGCATCAACGTCATGTCCCCAATCAGATATTCAACACCGCCCCCAATAGAGGTTCCTTGCCAATAATCTGATCCAAGGTAAGTTTGGGCACTGGCACCACGGCCCACTGTGGTCTCACCATCGGGAGTAACCCCTTTGCTGTCCTGCAATGCCTCGAAGTTCCGTCCATTATAACTTACGATGTCACCCGTATAGAAGTCGAGTGTCGGCGTCCAGGCCTGGTAAGTAACCGCAGCCTGAGCAGTAAGACGACTCAGAAAGTCTTCCTTGGAAACTCTTGTCACGAGGGAATCAGTCTGATAGATATCAGTGAGCTCACCCGTCTTGACCGCATCCACGATAAGTTTGCTGATCTCGCCATTGCGGGCGAAGAAACCTTTGTTCTGCTTTTCACGCAGATCAACATTTCTCCATACGCGCACTTTGTAGAGCTGCTCGTATACGGGGATCGGATTCAGTGAATTTGGATTGTATTGAACTTCAAGATCCTGAGGCTGATCCTGTGCTGTGGCAGCGGAAGCCGCGCAGGCAAACAATACAATGGATACTAGTCTTTTCATTGTTTAGATAATAGAAATCTGGATAATACCACTTGAGCCTTTCACATCCACTTTCTCTTCTTCGTCTGTGAATGTCTTACGGGCTACATCTTTAATGTCGAAGATCAGTTTGTCGCCAGGACGGGCTGCGCCTGTCCATCCGCGAAGCTGCTCAACATCTGTTCCGCGCTGCACACCAGTCGTTCCGCGACCAAGGATGATTTCCATCCTCTTGATGCGATAACGCGCATCCTTCGGAACTTCTTCCTTGAAGTTAGGATCTGGCTCAGGCACGATGCGAAGCTGTCCAAGCTGGTTCACGCGGATACCTGTTCTGAGGTCTACCGGCGTGTTACCAATGTAAGCAACGTAACGTGGTTCAGGAATATTCTTCACAGCAAATTCCTGGGTTCCGATAGGCGTTCCGCCGTTAGTTACCGCAACCTGGATTTTACGCTGTTTAGGAATGATTGTCACTTGTCCAGCTTTAGATCCTTTCACAATGGTAGCACCGCTGGAGCTGAAGCTAGGGTTGTAAGCTGTTCCCAGTGAAGGAACTTCGATGTTTACAAAGTTACCGCAGTTCATGTACAGAGTCGGAACGTTACCAGTGGTTACCTTGATAACCGGCTGAGCAACGAAGTATTCAATACTCTTCTCGAACTCGTTGTCGTTCATTTTAATGCGGGCCTTGAAAGTCTTCTTCGCCAACCCCTGAGCGTCGTACTGACCTCCTGTAGCTGTGAATTCAACTTTACCCATCTTCACTTTGGTGTCTGCATCTTCTATCACAGAAAGCTCTTTGCCATCCAGATAGAACTCAGGGCTGATTGCTGTAGACGAACCCGTGAGGAACATCTCCGCTTCATACTTGGCACCCGCAGCTACTACAGATGATTTCGGTCTTACCATCGGGATGAACTGGTCGAAACGAATTGTTCCCGCACCAGCGTCTTCGCGAAGTTTATCAAGAGCACGTGCTTCGTACTCAAGAAGCTCTGACTGAACCTGTGTTACAGAAGCAAGCGCAGCGATTACAGGAGTGTTCTCGAAAGTAAATTCCAGATAGCTTTTCTTAGCGTGATCCGGATCACCCTTGAAGAGTTCCATCTCCTTTGGTGGCCGTGCAATCTTTTCAAATTTAACTCCTGAAAGTTCAGAGACCTCCTTCACATAATCGTTTAGAAGTTTCTCATACTTTTCACCTTCTCTGTCCTTAGATGTCTTATCAATCATCATCGTTGCCACTTTCGAGCTGTGATCATTGATAACCGCCTCGTTTATTGTTGTAGCACCACTTGATGCCTGCATCATCCGAAGCTTCAGCTGATCGATATATTCAATCGCAGCCTTGGTCTTCTGTCTGATCACCTGTGCGTTCTCCTTTGCTCTGAGTACTTCCGGCTTCTGGCTTTTGCCGGCCTCCTCAATGA
>JAEYXN010000331.1 GCA_023431285.1 Bacteroidota bacterium | reverse complement strand
GGTGATCGCTGACTCAAGCCAGTCAATCTCTTCAAGAGGATCACCCGATTCCCAGACATCTGTACCTTCCGGAATCAGGAGGTCGGTGCCTATAACATGATCAATTGGAAACCTGATGAGGTGTGGCAATGCGATCTCGCGATAATATTGTATAGCAAGGTCTTGTTCCGTCGCCTTTGGATTTACCTGCCGACCGAGATCAATGTACGCGCCTGGGCTAAGATATCTTTGCTTAGGACCTTCACCTGTTTTTGATGGACGTCCGGATGCGTCCTGACCATTGCCCTGGCCTGTCGGATCAGTGGCTTCAGTGCGAGGATCAACCGCTCCATTGATGGCCTCTTCATCAATCTCGGCAAGCCCTGTGACGAGACCACCGCCCTCTCCGGCGTTCTGCGTATCGAGGTACCGTTGTAAGCTTCTCATCGCTTTGTTGAACTCTTCTTCCTCGAGGAGGTACGGATACATCAATGCAGCGAAACGTCCACCGCCATCGATCCATCGCTTGGCATAACTACGGATCAGCGAGGCCATGACCGAAGCATCGGCATCAATCCTGTCGCTATGCAATGAACTGTCCGTAGCAAGCTCACCCTTCTTCAAACGCCACAGGTACTCATAGGTCCGCATGATCAAAGTCCATAGCGCCGAAAACGGGACACCTTTGTTGAGCTGTTTATATACGGCAGCCATGTCCAGTTTTTTGGAACGATGGAGAATGTCGTTGATGATAAGATCCTCGTAAATGTTCGCCACGAACCCCGCTTTCTTATCCATATCGGCAAGTGCCCAGCGGATTCTTCCAAGGAGAACAGCATTGTCTCTCAGGTTAGCGGGCGTATAGATATGATGGCCGATCTCATGCGCAAGCACCTGCTTCGCGTATTGACTCACGCCATAGGTCACAACCTTTTCAAGATCGATCACAATACGGTGATCAGTCAAGCGGATCATGGCAAAACTACCGGTGAGTCCTTCCTGTTTGGCGTCGTCCGACGAAAGGCACCATTGTGGTTCTCTCAGTTTGATGAAGGCACTCCATATTTTCTTTGCCTCCGGCCAGTGATGTTGCCATTGTTCAAGGACAGATCGAATATCAGCTTGATCAATTCCACCCATAAATAAAAAGATGAAATGAACTGCTGCGCGTAATAATAAGCGTGTTGTCTATTCTCACGGATGAAGTAACGTCGTCAAACGGGATTGTTTGTTTTCCGAATTCAGACAACACAGAATGGAAATCTTCTTTGCCTTTTGTTTGTAGGTCACGGTTTAATACAGGAATATCAGGTAGTACGAGCGTCCCAAACAAGTCAGCATATACGGCACAGATGGTACGATCATCTTTGGCCATTATCTGATCGCCGTATAGGGACAGCGTTGGCTGCTCAGTAAAAACTCCATCGAGACCGGCAAACCCACCTGCAACGCCGACAAACACCGGCTTCTCTGATGACCAGCGACGACTGATCAGCTCCTGAGCATTGAAGCCCGTCCTTTGTGTGAAGATTTCCAGAAGCCGATCAGACAATGAACCGAGCGATTCGATTCCCTTAGCTCTCAATTGTACAAGGCCACACGTCCAGGCAAAGACGCGCCCGCAATGCAGTAATTCATCAATGGTCTGGCAGTGATGTATAACCGACGTCATGTGATTAATCCAGGTGGTCACCTGATCGGGTCTGTACTTTCGGATACTGATCAATGCACTGTTGATGGCGTTGATCAGACGTTGTGGCGATGTTTGAGCAAGGTGTGGGGTACTCGCGATCATGGCCCAGGCTGCGTGATACTCTTTTTCAAAAGTAATTGCGAGTTGGTTTCCCAGCAATGGAAGGAGACTCCTGTAAAGCTCTCTGAAAATCTTTCCGGATTCATCCTCCGTTTTTGATGTTGCCCGAACGATCGGTTCAACAGTTTGAACAATCCAGTCATTGATCAATCGATCCGGCATCGAGCCAAAACGCAATTCCTGCTCGCGGTACATTTGATTGTACTGCTCAGCATTGCTTTTCAGGTGGGCGATCAGTGGCGCATGCGTTACTTTTTCCATTGGAGCCAACGTCGGTAGTTGCTATAACGCTGATAGAAGTACTTCAACTTTAAAATATCATCAGCCCTGTTGCCATACAATTTTTTGTCTTTCGACCACGCCGCCATTTGTTTTTCGATATCGAGTAACCGTTTCTCGATTTCGCGAAGCGTAACGTTCTCCAATCCTTTCCGGAACTCAGCCTCAAACTTGTCAACGGGATCATCGTTGTCCAGATTCTGGCTGAGGTAATCCTCACAGGAAAGGTCGAAAAGTTTCCTTATCCAGATGATGCGGTCTACTCTGTACTTTTCATTTCCTGGTTGATCGAAGAATGGCGACTCAAGGTAAGGTGTGAATGTGTCGTGTAAAACAAAAGGCAGAATCTGACGGATGTCTTCAAGTTCAACGGTCCTATTTCCACGAAAGTAAGCCAGTGCTTTTGAAAAGATCAGCAGCGTTTGGATTTTTCTTACTGAAAGTCCATTGACGGTTTGCGACCCAAGATCTTTAACATGATCCTTCCCGTTATCCTGACGAAACAGGGTATGGAAGTCGAGACCAGATAGTTTTGCTGTGTCTTTCGTCATGTACTCCAGCCTGTCGGATGCAGGCTCAAAGAATTCGAAATTCCTGCAGAAGAATTCGAGGCGCTTACGGAGGGGAGTCGGAATCTCGACCGATCTGATCTGCTTATTGACTTGCTGGAGTTCTTCTTCTGTAAAGATAATCTCCTCGGGGATCATCGACTCCGGTTTAAAATTAAGCTCGATGCGTTTCTGGAGGTCTTCGATGAAGCGGGTATTGAAATGAAACGCACGGATCACAATATCGATCCGGTCTTTAAGCGCCTCTATTACCTGATAAGTTCCTCCGCCCGCGTCATCATTCGCGGTAAGGTACCATGCTGAAGGAGGGCACTCAAAGATCTGGTCGAAAATTTCCGCATAGTTATCCGCCAGCACAGTGAGCAGGGCAGATTGCGTGCGTGTAGGAATACGGTTGTACTCGTCGATAATTTTCACCCGCATGCCGAGCCATTTTCGCCAGGCAATTCTGATATCAGAGGTTTTCTCAGCTTTGACCATATCCGCTGGTAATGGATGACCAAGCAGATCGCTGATCGTCATTTGGGGTTGGCCATGTTGAATGGCGCGAAGAACGTCGGTCTTTGAATATCCCGCCAGAAGGCCAAGCAATATAGAAGTAGCGGTTTTCCCACGCCCGGGTCCGCCTACGATAAGACACTTGCCCTGAACCACCAGGTTAAGAAGCGGTATCAGCACAAAGCTTGAATAACTTTGCTCGGTGGGCAATGACACCTGGACTTTGCTGTCTCCGAATGTAAAGTGCTTTGCATCACTTTCGCCGTACTCGATATCGTAATATGGACTGATAATCGCAGTATTGGTAATCCAGAAATAAGCCTGCCTCAGTTTCTCGTCCAACTGAACCTGCTGTTGTTCGCGTGTAGTATCCTCGTTGGAGTAGAGGTCTGCAATCTCGAACTTTTTAGGTGGTTCAGCGGGATGCGGATTGGTGGGAGCTTGCGGCACCTTTTGAAAGAATCCTAATGCTTTATCAAACAATTCGCTCATAGCGGTGAATATCTTTTAAATGTTTTCAACGTTGCTTCAACTTTAGCGACACGGTCATCTATGTTTCCGCTTAGTAAAATATAGGGAATATTTCTCTTATTGAGATCATCGATGATTTGTTCCTGAAATTCCAACCGGTTAGAATCGCCTGACCTATCCCAGGTATCGTCGTATGGGATGTCCGTATCACAGAGAAAAGTAACCTGATATCGGCCTTTGGCCAACTCTGCAAGCAGATGCAATCGCGGCAGAGCACTACCGTGATAATAATGAGAAAACATGTAGGTAGTGGTGGCATTGGTGTCAGTGAACAAAAAATCCCTTGACTCATAAAGTAGTTTGTCTTCACGTTCAAGATGGCCTTCTGCAATTTCGACAAGTTGTTCCAGGGTGAGTCTTCGATCGATGTTATTTTTCTCCCAGTATTCTCTGCCGTATTCAGGCATCCACACCGTACCAAAGTGTCTGGCACAAGCTTCTGCGATAGTCGTTTTGCCCGTTGACGGCGCACCAAGAAAGACAATGTTGGTGATGAGGTCTTTGTAAACCACCGGATGGATGAAATTCCGGTTTTCGAAAACATCCTCCCGGATAGCCGTGCCTGAAATCGGAAAGCGAATTCGGTCAAGGTCAACGACAACATTAATGGCATTGAGAGCGTTGCTCATATGTTCGCCATAAGGCTCGCTGGAGAAGAAATGTGTTATCCGCTTTCCGTTGAGCAGACCGAGAATGTAATCTTCCTGAATCTTTTTTATTTCGTCAGTGTATCCGCTGACCGTCGGGCCATCTTTTCCCTCGATGACAGTAACATTGGGATAGAGTGACCTGATCCAACCAGCGCGTGTTCTGAGAGGAACCGGAGTTACCTCTTTTGCATCATAGATAACAATAATTTGTTCATCGGTATTTTGTATGGCCTGCTCAATGAGATGCTGATGTCCCCGATGTAAAGGGGCGAATTTGCCGAGGGTCATTCCTACTTTTTTCATACAGGTTCAGTAAGAAGTTCGTCGGTCTGCATGTCTTTGCGCCATGCAATGAATCCCGAGATGGCCATTACCAGAAAGACCGCGTATAGAGCGGAGGTAATCCACAGGTCTTTGTAGAGGTATAAGAAGATGGCGACCACATCTGCGGCGATCCAGAAATACCATGACTCAACTTTCTTACGCGCCATCAACCATTGGGCTATGAGGCTTGCCACGACAACAAAGGAGTCGATGTAAGGTGCATCAGCCGCAGTGAATGTGCTGAATGCATATCCGGAAATAAAAGTACCGGCGACCAGTACCACGATCCACCTGGGGAGATCGGGTGATGACGACACGGGTAATACTGTCCTATTTCGTTCGGACCAGTAAACCCACCCATATATGCAGAGGCAAACGTAGATGATATGAAGGACGACATCGGCATACAATCGCGCTTCGACGAAGACGAAGATGTACAGGAAAACTTGTACAAGTCCGGCTGGCCAGCACCAGATTCTTTGTTTAATGGTAAGCCATACGCTGATCACGCCGAAAAGCGCAGCAATTCCTTCGATCCAGGTCATATACAATTATAGTGAATGATAGGGGGATATTTTCGGCGAATCAATTTATCTTGAAACATGAAGAACACTATCCGTTTAGATATCACTCATCCAGACAAGTCACGGGTTGAGTATTTTTTAAGCAAGGTTGATGACGAGCTTGAGCCGGTTCCATTTGACGCTGGCGAGCTGAGTGGAGCTGACGATATTATAGCAGGATTCAAATTCCGTTTGAATGGTATATCTGCTTTTGTGACTGTGATCTTTACAGACTCGTACTGCGATGCGGCAAAGATTGAGGCAGCTAATCTCACTACGCGACCTGAAATCAGGTGGACGATTAACGGCGGGATTTTGTTTGGAGTGGAATCGGATGACGAGGAGATGGTGAGCGGGATGTTGAGTTGGTTTGCGGGGAAAGAGTGACGCGAAGTATGACTAATAGTGTTAATATTCAACAACCAGTATTCATTGGGAAAAGAACAATGGATTGAGCGGGGACGGTTTGAGAAGAGAATACCCGCGCGAGGGATGGAAGTGGAAAGCCCGCAGCAGCGTAAGGAAAGTGCGTGGAGCGAGGACTTGTAACGGACAGCCCGGCCCGCAGGGACGCGCCCCAACGAAGAACTTTTTTCCAGCAAGGAACGAAGATCATTATATGTCGCTATTACACGGGCAAAAGACAAGCTGTCTTTGATAACTCTCAAAGGGAATGAATCAAGCTTCCTGAAAGAAATCCCTGAATCATTCACCATCAAGACCACGACAGTACCCGCTCCTGTTGTAGATAAAATATTGTCGTGTGAAAACTGCTTTAGCCAGCTTAAGAGTAAGCTCTATGCGTTCTGTCCTTACCGTGGGTTCAAGATCAATTCGATTGAGAACAACCCAATAGTATTTAGTCAGCTCGACAAAGACCAACCGCCATCCTTGCCTTCCAATTCGGATACCACCCACCAATCGACACGAAGCTCCTACCCTGGTTCACATTACCCAGTAGTCCCTGCGTTGCATTGGTGCCGTGAATGTACATGCCACACATCATATCACAGGAAGCAGGCCCCCCATCAAAAAACTTTCCCCTGATACTCCCATCTACTTCGTTTGCATAGAAATTCTCATCAGCGCAGCGTTTATGTTTAAACGTAAAATATTAATTTAGAAAACCTACTAACCAAGACCGTACATGAAGGCCACAGATTTGTTCGACTCCTACCCTGTCAGCCCGAACGTCTGGGATGAAATGTATTCGCAAAATGATATCCGGGACCACTATAAGAAAGTACACAACTTCCTTAAGAACATCCCGACCGATGAGCTGAATGCCAAAGAAGACCTTGCGCGGCGGTTGTTCATGAGTCAGGGGGTCACGTTTACGGTTTACTCCAGCGGCGAGGGCATCGAGAAAATATTTCCCTTCGAT
>JAEYXN010000269.1 GCA_023431285.1 Bacteroidota bacterium | reverse complement strand
ACTTACGGATATCACACAAATTCTTCGTGAGACCGGAACCGATGGAGTCATCGCCACGAACACAACCATTTCCCGCGAAGGACTGCGAACCCCCGCAGAAGAACTAAGCAGAATTGGCAATGGAGGTCTCAGCGGAAAGCCTTTGAAGGAACGTTCCACAGAAGTGATCCGCATCCTTCGCAAGGAACTTGGCAGTGGTTTCCCAATCATCGCCGTCGGAGGGATTATGTCTCCGCACGACGCGTTGGAGAAGCTCACCGCGGGAGCCGATCTGATCCAGATCTACACCGGCTTCATTTACGAAGGCCCTGCATTGATCGGTGACATCAATCGTCACATCCTGAAGGCTAGCGTTCTATAGTCGGTCAAACTCGAATTTTCCTTTGATGGTCGTCTTCACCATTCCGAAATCCGGAACGTCAACCTCCTGATCCTGGTCCAGGTCAAGGACCAGCCTCGTTTCGGTTAGTTCCCCGACGGTAAACGTCATCGATTGAATATCCACGCCTTCATATTGGAAGTCGACATTCGTCGTTAGCGTGTTTCCATTCAGGTCATATGTGCCGTCAGTCGTAGTAGTACCTCTTGTTACCGACACCGTTCCATCCTCACGAAATTCCAGCAGCGCATCAAAGGCTTCTTCCACTCGCTCATGCAGCGTCACCACAGAATAGGTCACCTTTGCTTCCGCGCGATCTCCTTGCCATTGCCCGATAATACGATTGGCAACAACCGGTTCGTCATCGTCTTTACAAGCGAAAACCACGAGCAGCAGCCCTGTTGCCCACAGCACGGACGTAAAAAGTCTTTTCATGATTTTTTAGTGTAATGATTAAAATCTCAGACCAACAAAATACCGGTGTCCTAACGATGTGGCTGGATGTCATTATCGAGCCTGCTTCTTGAACTAATAAAATTAGGGCGCGTCCCTGCGGGTCGGGCCGTCCGTTACAAGTCCTCGCGCCGCGCACTTGCCAGCGCTGCTGTGGGCTTTCCACTTCCGTCCCTCGCGCTGGTGTTCCCACCTAAGTTTGTTTCTTTTTCCATATTGGTCATTTGCTGCCAATGACAGTTTAAGAAGATACCCCGACTCGAACACGGTCGGGACCTTCGTCCACGAAGCTTTAGCGAAGTGGGAGGGTTGTCCCCCTGTTCTCCCCCTGTTGATCTCTGGTCCACTGCATGTTCATCGCCTGATAAAGAACCATGATGGTAGGAGACAAGAGGGGGTCAACAGGGGGACAACCCCCCTTTTATGCTACTGTTGCACTCCCGTGACATAGCCTCGTTGCGATGTCGGAGCCGCGATCAGCCTCCCTTGGTACTGGAAATGCACTTTTATGTTGTACCACATAAGTGCAGGTCAACAGAAGATAATGTAGTAATTAAGAAGAAGCGTCCAGGGACCGAATACCATGAAGAAGATCGAGGCTGATTGGTTAGAAGTGCTTGATTTAGAAATTCAGACGTTGAAGGTACGAGGCTCCAATGAGGGTTAGAGTTTTCGATCGACCATGAACCGCTATCCTGGTCACCGCTGATGTTGGTTCGGAAAAACTGTGCGGTCAATTCATTAGCGGGTGCGGGGTTATTCAAGATGAGCTCATAGGATATGTAATCTCCATCGAAGAGGTCACCATCAAGTTGCACTTCCTGCAGTTTCCATCCTCCCGAAAGCACGCACAACTTGTTCGGACAGTCGGGAATATCTTCCGTGCACGACATCTCTGTGGATCCAATCGCAAACGCGGCTGCGATCATCACAATATATTTCCTGAACATGTTAGTTTATCTTAAGAACTTTGAAGGAGTGATTGATTCTGTTACTCCGGATATTGACAATGTAAAATCCGGGTTGCCACTCATTGGTAGTGATCTCCGTTACGTCTGAGAATTTTAACCGGGCTCTGAATGTCGGTTTTCCCGAGAGGTCATAGATGGCAACTTCGGAGTCTGACGGAATGCGCACCATTAGTTTATCATTAACCGGGTTCGGGTAAATTTCAACCTGACGGTGTTGATCTTCTTCATTTGCAGTGACCAGGTAGACGTAATCGGCGGAGCGCGCAGAACATCCTCCCACAGTGATTTCCACGGCATAACGTCCGTACTCAAAAAGGTTGATCTCCCGCGAGGAAGATGTCGCGCCTTCAATGGCAATGTTGTTGACAAACCATTGATATGAATCCGCCGCTGGTGCTATTAATGTTCCGCCGTGTAGCGTAACCGTTGGATCTAGCGTGCATGCAGATAGTGAGGGCCTATGTAAACGGTTCCCCCCGGCGTAAAGAGATCTCTGCGATATTGCGACCTTGCCGCGATCGATATTGCCAGCGGGATGGCGACTGCATTCAATCCGGACTTCGGTCCAGAAGGCGTCGCAGACTTCGCGCTGAACGACACAGATATCTTTGCATCAGGATGCTACCATGCCCTTGACGGCACACTTCGGCCCGGGCTCGTTTCATTCTCATTAGCGACAGGAGTATTAAATCCCTGGACACCCATCCTTGGGGGCGGCCCTGAAGGAACTATTCACCGGAAGCGATGCCATTGTTTCGGAGGATATGATGCCGTCATAAAAGTTAGTCAGAGAGGGGACTGATTCTGGTGAGAGAATCTCTCAGAGGTGTGAAGGGTTAGGCGAACGGGATATGATCCGTGACATGATTGTCAGGGGTCTCATTGGTCTGCGTTGTAGCGACTGTAACGTCGAGTTTTGTCATTGGTTTTAGGGTGAATGGAGAATTTTTTCACGAAAACATTTGAGTCGCTATTCGTTGGATTATTTTTTCCGCAGCTTCAGGCAGCGCCACAGATAGTTGAGGCTGTGATTTATTCGGTAAGTATCGGTGGAGGTTTGGCCCTCATTCCCACTTTTTTATTTAGTTTTGCGAATCAGAGACCATGGCGCAGAACACGTATAAATCAAATACATTCAAGAAGGCCGAGAAGGAAAAGAAGGGAAAGTCATCTAAATCGAAATTCAGTTTTGCATTTCTGAAGGATCCGAGGTTCAAACTTGCCACGGGGTTCTTTTTGATGATCGCGGCCGTCTATCTGTTTCTCGCCCTTTTCTCGTATCTGTTTACAGGCAAGGCAGACCAGAGCGTTATCGAAGCTATTTCGAGCACGCCGGTGCTGGAGTCGGGACGTGAGGCCGGCAACTGGCTTGGACTTTACGGAGCGTGGGTTTCCCATCTGTTCATTTTCCGTTGGTTCGGCATCGCGGCATTCTGCATTCCTCCGCTTCTCTTCATTGTCGGTTTCAAGATCGTCTTCAACCGGCAGCTTCTTCCAATTTATTCTTTCAGTGTCTTTTCAATATTCTCAGGCCTGTGGCTTTGTCTGCTACTGGGCTATATGACGATGATCAATGACGGCGTCAGCGAGTGGAGCTTTCTCGGCGGCGGACTTGGTGTTGCCCTGGCATCGTTGAGCGAGGGAATGTTTGGATGGGGCACTTTCCTCATCTTGATTCTTTCACTGTTTGTTTTCATCATCTTCTTTTTCAACATCACTTCGATTCCTGCCTTCCAGGTGAGAGATCCGAAGCCGATGGGGAATGATGCTATACTCGATGATGAGAAATCAGATGAGCCGTTGTTCTCATCCTACAACGATGAGAAAGACAACTGGCCGGTGAATACATCGACGGATGAACCTGTACCTGTTGCAAAGAAAGAAAAGGAACCTGAGCCGCTGCCTCAACCGGAACCTCAGGTCGTTCGTGAGACGCCTCAGCCTGTGACACAGGAACTCAAGCTGGAAGTGGAAAAACCGGTACGTAAGCCTGAGCCGAAAGCTGAGCCCGAGTTCACCATCCAGGAGCCTGTTGACACTGAGAAGCTCGCAGAGCAGTTGGTGGAGGAGCACGGATTATATGATCCCACACTGGATCTCGGTTCATATCAGTATCCACCTTTGGATTTGCTGAGTGAATACGACGCCGGCAGGGCAGGGGTATCTCAGGAAGAGCTCAATCAGAACAAAGACCGTATAGTCGCTACGTTGGTCAACTTTAAGATTGGTATTCAAAGTATCAAGGCGACGATCGGTCCTACTGTCACGCTGTACGAAATTGTTCCTGATGCGGGGATCAAAATATCACGCATCAAGAATCTCGAAGACGATATTGCGCTGAGTCTCTCCGCGCTGGGAATACGCATCATTGCGCCGATCCCCGGCAAGGGTACGATTGGTATTGAGGTTCCGAACAAGAACCGCGAAATGGTGAGTATCCGTTCCGTGTTTGCAACTCAGAGTTTTGCCAAGACAGACAAGGAACTTCCTGTGGCGCTGGGAAAAACTATTTCGAATGAAGTGCTGGTGATCGATCTCGCGAAAATGCCTCACCTTCTTGTGGCCGGTGCCACCGGACAGGGGAAATCAGTAGGCTTGAACGTGATCCTTACCTCGTTGATATATAAGCGCCATCCATCGCAGCTGAAGTTCGTGTTGGTCGATCCGAAGAAAGTGGAGATGTCGCTATACAGCAAGCTTGAGCGTCATTACCTGGCGAAATTGCCTAACGCGGAGGAGGCCATTATCACAGATACAAGGAAGGTGGTTCATACGTTGAACTCGCTTTGTATTGAGATGGAGAACCGCTATGAGATTCTTAAGGATGCCGGTGCGCGAAATCTGAAAGAGTACAACGCAAAGTTTGTTGCGCGCAAACTGAATCCGAAAGAGGGTCACAGGTTCCTACCCTATATCGTTCTTGTTATTGACGAGCTTGCCGATCTGATGATGACCGCAGGGAAAGAGGTAGAGACACCGATTGCGCGTCTTGCTCAACTTGCACGTGCTATCGGGATACATCTCGTTGTGGCAACACAGCGACCTTCTGTCAATGTCATTACCGGTGTCATCAAAGCGAACTTCCCCGCTCGTCTTTCTTTCAGAGTAACTTCTAAAGTTGACTCCCGCACTATCCTGGATACCGGCGGCGCGGATCAGTTGGTAGGGCAGGGTGATATGCTTTTGTCATCTGGATCAGATATCATCCGACTTCAGTGTCCTTTTGTGGATACTCCTGAAATTGAAAAGGTGTGTGACTTTATCGGCTCGCAGCGTGGGTATGAT
>JAEYXN010000211.1 GCA_023431285.1 Bacteroidota bacterium | reverse complement strand
TGTCAGACTCGATCACCGACTCCGCAGTGCTTAGCCTGGCCAGCTCTGTCCTCTGGTCGGCACGTAAGTCCGTCTTAAAGGAATAAGTAGCTCCCGCGCTTATTCTGTAAAGATTCCGGCTTCCAAGTGAATCCATGCTGAAGGACAATCCTGCAGTGAATAAGAAATCCTTGACAACGGTCTTCTCCTTGATGGATACGATATAATTAACCACCTGCGATGGATTGGTTGTCATGTTTTGATATTCCGTTTCAATGGGGCCGAAAATGTATGCTGCGCGCAATCCCAGAGCAAGGTGTTTGGTTAAGCGAACTCCATTGGCCCAATAGAACTGTGTGAGCCCGCCACTACCCGACTCTGACGCTGTCAAAGTATCGCGGATAACTCCATTATCATCGCGCGCTACGTCCAGATACTGAACATTGTAATTGACAGTTGTGTAAGGCATTAGCCCCACTGATGTTGTCCACTTGTTCCGTTTGACTGGGAAAGAGGTAACAAGATAATTCAAATTGCCACCAAGGCTTTTTTCGCTAAGACCTTCGCTGGAGATCGTTCTTGATTCAGCAACAATCCCGGCCTGAAATGAAGTAACCGGGTTATAGATCAATAGAGCTGGATTCTGATTGTTAATGTATAAGAATTGAGGAGTACTCACGCCAATAC
Organism: Bacteroidota bacterium; assembly: GCA_023431285.1. Lineage (GTDB taxonomy): Bacteria > Bacteroidota > Bacteroidia > Cytophagales > Cyclobacteriaceae > Ohtaekwangia. The sequence continues at coordinate 3,345 of JAEYXN010000211.1, read as the reverse complement.
CACCCATACCCTGATTCTGGACAAGGCTGGTTCCGTAAGGCTCACCGATCCCAAACGTTGAAAAAGGAGACCGAACCGCCTGACCATGTACCGCCGCAGATCCTAAAAAAATGCCAGCAAGAACGATAAAATACTTTCTAATCACTGATGTTATGTAGTAAAATGCTGTTTAAACCTTTGAGTACCAGTTCAGGGCTCGCAAATATGGACGCTTTCAATTTGTTTTCAAAAAAAAGGCAATCACCCCCGGTCAAAATCACCTTTAAATCCCCAAATTTCTCTGAGTACCTTGTTATAGCGCCTTCAATCTCATCAATCATCCCCAACACAACTCCGCTCTGCATTGAACCGATCGTCGAATCTCCAGGAATTGAAGGTGATTCAGAAGGCTCTACAAGCGGAAGTCGCTTTGTAAACGTATGCATTGCTTTAAAACGCATGCTTAAGCCTGGTGAAATCCCTCCACCCAGATAAATTCCTTCACGATCAATAAGCTCATAAGTGACACACGTACCTGCATCCACCACAAGACAATTCTGATAAGGGAAGATATCAAAGGCTCCACACGCCGCTGCAATCCTGTCGACCCCCAGGGTACCCGGAGTGCTATACCGAATGCCGATGGGTAAAGAAGTGTCCCGCGAAAGAATAACGACTCTCTCATCAATCCCGAGTCCCTTTATAAATTCATGCGAATCAGAACTTACCGAACTGATGATGATTGCCGATGGAGAAAAGTTCTTAACCCACGTCCGCGCATCGTCCACATCCGGGAAGAGTTTCATTTCCCTGAATTGACGTTTTTCAAAAATGCCTACCTTGGCCAGCGTGTTCCCAAGGTCGATAGACAGGTTCATTCGTAGTGGTTAAGATTCCGAAATTGTTGAAAGGACGGTAAAAATATGAAGAACATTTTTAAAGTAGTTGGAATGATGTCGGGGACCTCTCTCGACGGCCTCGATATTGCTTACTGCGAATTTCGCTATGAAGATGAAAAGTGGACTTTCAAGCTCTGGGACGCAGTAGTAAAACGTTATCCTGCCGCCCTTGCTAAAAAGATTGCTGAAGCCCAGAATATGAACGCTTCAGATTTTATGTTGCTTGACGTCGAGCTGGGCCGGTTCTTCGGCAGAAGCGTAAAGAAATTCGTTGATGATAAGAAGATCACCGCAGATTTTATTGCCTCTCACGGTCATACGATTTTTCATCAGCCTAAGCTCGGTCTGACAACTCAGATCGGAAGTGGTGTGGCTATTCAGGCAGAGGCAGGACTTCCTGTAGTATTCGATTTTCGCTCCCTCGATGTTTTGTTGGGAGGGCAGGGCGCTCCGCTCGTTCCCATAGGGGATAAGTTGCTGTTCGCCGATTATGATATCTGCCTCAACCTCGGCGGCATTGCCAACCTCTCAGCTGACGTGAAGGGAAAACGTCGCGCTTTTGATGTGTGCTTCTGCAATATGCCGCTGAACCTTTTGATGAACACCGTCGGCAAAGAGTTCGACCGTGGTGGACAACGCGCGTCTGAAGGAGAGGTCGACCTGACGTTGCTTAATGAGATCAGGGCACTGTATCGCTCATGGCGGAAGAAAAGACCTTCACTGGGAAGAGAAATGTTCGAAAAGTCGTTCCTCCCTATCCTCAGGAAACGAAAAAAACTCTCTCTGGAGGATCGTCTCGCCACTTGCGTTGAAGCAACGGCAATTGAGATAGTCGATGCAGCAAAAGAAACGGGAGGACGATCAATGCTCTGCACCGGAGGTGGAGCCTTTAATTCATACCTCATCTCAAGAATTCTCCATCATTCTGATGATAACATCTCCATCATTGTACCCGACGAAGAAATTGTGAAGTTCAAGGAAGCCCTGGTGTTTGCATTCCTGGGTGTGCTTCGCGTACGTGGCGAAAACAACTGCCTGGCTAGTGTAACAGGAGCTTCCCGCGACAATAGTGGAGGCGTTGTGACAGGATTAATACCAATCGCATGAAAGATCTCCTGCAGAAATTCGAGAATAAGAAGCCCGAAATTGTTTTCGAATGGAAAGACCCGGAGTCGGAAGCTGTGGGTTGGGTCGTGATAAACTCCCTCCGGGGCGGCGCCGCAGGAGGAGGAACGCGGATGCGGCCTGGCCTGGACCGAAGAGAAGTAGAGTCGCTGGCAAAAACAATGGAGGTGAAGTTTACTGTATCGGGACCTCCCATTGGTGGAGCTAAGTCTGGAATTAATTTCGATCCGGCAGATCCCCGAAAATCCAAAGTTCTCGAACGCTGGTACTCCGCTGTGATGCCATTGCTGAAATATTACTACGGCACTGGAGGTGATCTCAACGTCGATGAGATCAACGAAGTCATACCGTGCACGGAAGATGTCGGCATCTGGCATCCACAGGAAGGAGTATTTAATGGTCATTTCAAACCGACAGAGCCACAAAAAGTAAACAGGATAGGACAATTGCGGCGCGGTGTAGTGAAAGTTATCGAGGACGAAAGATTTACTCCTGCATTAGAAAGAAAATTTACAATCGCCGACCTGTGTACTGGTTATGGGGTAAGTGAGGCAGTTCGTCATTATTACGAATTGTGGGGTGGACGTCTTGAGAACAAACGTGCCGTCATTCAGGGTTGGGGCAACGTCGGAGCTGCAGCAGGGTATTTCTTATCTCAACTTGGTGTTAAGGTGGTGGGCATTGTAAGCCATGAGGGAGGAGTGATCAATCAGAAAGGGTTCTCAGTACAAGAAGTTCGTGAACTCGTCCTTACAAGACAAGGCAATAAGTTATCATCACCTGATCTGATCCCATTCTACATCGCCAATGAAAAAATCTGGGATCTCGACTTCGAGATCTTTATTCCTGCAGCAGCCTCAAGACTCATTACGAAGGAGCAGATTGACAAGATGCTTGATTCAAAGCTGGAAGTTATCTCCTGCGGCGCGAACGTTCCATTTGCAGATCCTGAGATATTTTTCGGTCCTACAGGAATGTACGCCGATGAGAAAATTTCTGTTATTCCTGATTTCATCGCGAACTGTGGTATGGCAAGGGTGTTTGCATACTTCATGGAGAGTGAGGTGAGTATGCAGGATGAAGACATCTTTGGAGATATATCCCGAACGATAAAAGACGCGCTGAAAAAAACGCACGCGCTTAATTCAAGGAAGACCCGCATCGCGCAGACCTCTTTCGAGATTGCAGTAAAACAATTGATTGCTTAATTAGTCAGAATCCTCGTCCGAAGAAGGGATAAGTCGGATCTCAACAAGCTCAGGAAGCGTCCTGTTCATTTTGACGATCTTCACCATGTAGTTATCCATTGGGAATTCTTCTCCTTCTTTGAGGTCTGTTGGCT
>JAEYXN010000176.1 GCA_023431285.1 Bacteroidota bacterium | reverse complement strand
TCCATATACAGATCCAGCCTGAACACAACAGGAGCTCCAGAATCCCATCTATCAAATACACGTCTGAAATCACGTCGTGAAAAGCGGCGAAGTAGAAATCTGCCATCGCCAGTGCAAGTACTGATCCGCCGCCAAGAATGATTGCCGGCATAGGGTCAGTCGTTCTTCTCCGGAAGTTCAGCAACGTGATGGCTATAGGGAATGAGCAGTGCTCTGGCCTGAACAAGCCACTGGTCTGTCTTGTACCCTGTGACGATCATAAAACTTTCAAGGTGAACAATGGGCCATATGGCCGTCATCAGGAAGTAGATTCCCTGCACAAGGAGTAGATGTCGTAAGAATGGCATAACAACATACCTCTCTATCCAGATGCCACATTAACCAACGATTTGAAGGGGCGCTGCGTCGGTGTGATTAGGGACTTCATCGGCGAGCACTTCGGCATGATATCCTAGATTATTGACGAAGTCTATTACCGAAAGCGCATCCACTTCGCCGGAAGACTTTACGCGAAGGATGTGGTCACAATCCTGCAGATCAAAATTTACCTCATACCCGGGAAACATTTTGATCAGATTACGGCGTAACATCGAAGCCATTGCTTTGGTTGTTACATTGGTACTAAAGACTTCCGTCATACGCCCTCTTTCAGTTTAATCATGCACCACATTTTATCGTCGTCAAAGTACCATTCGACACAGGGTTTGGCGAGATCTGCATTAGGAATATTCTCAACCATCCCGACGAACACATCTTTGATGCTCGCGACATTTTCTTTCCAGCCTATGAGTTCGCTCACTGCGTAATGTCCCTTTTCTATGGCCAGGATCTGAGGGAATTTCGGTTTCCCTTCACCAGGAAATTTCTCCAGCGCGCCGGCGACGTATATCATACGCTGACCATCCATGCGGGAAATACCAAAAAACGGGCGATCAAACCCACCGGGAAGCCATTGTACAATCTCTTCAAATGCTTCACCCACTCCCGATGGAAAGGTTGGAACTTCATGTCCGAAAACCGGGATGTCGCTGTCTATGAAATAAGTTGTGGTCGATAGTGTTTTCATGGTAAAGCAAAGCTAGTTTCTCGCATTAATCCTGCTGTGGTGTAAATACGGCATGTTAAAGGGTTGATTGCGTCAAAAGGTTTGGATAGATTTAGGTCTGAATCAAAGCCAATCGCCATGAAAACCATCAGTATTCTCGTTCCCAAAGGCGCAATTCTTGGAAGCATCGAAGGGCCACGTCAGGTGCTCAGCGGTGTTAACGGTTACTTTGGAAGCATTGGGAAAAAACCATTGTTCCATATTGAACTTGTGGGCCTTAGCCGTGAGACGCCCATCGGGAACGGGCTGTATACTATTCACGCAAACCGCACCATCGATGAGGTGACCCAAACCGATTTGATCATTATTCCCGCGGTAGATGGCGATTTTCGCAAAGGACTTGAAGCCAACCAGGAATTTGTGCCGTGGATAAAGAAACATTATGAAGCCGGAACAGAGGTGGCGAGTCTTTGTATTGGCGCGTTTCTGCTTGCGTCTACGGGGATTCTAAGTGGAAGGAAGTGCGCGACCCACTGGATGGCAGCGAATGAATTCAGGAGGATGTTTCCCGACGTTAACCTTGTCCCTGAAAAGGTAGTAACTGACGAGAATGGAATTTATTCAAGTGGTGGGGCTTATTCCTATCTGAACCTTGTTCTTTATCTGATTGAAAAATTTGCAGGCCGGCCTGCGGCGGTGTTTTCCGCAAAGTCTTTTGCGATCGATATTGACCGCGAAAGCCAGTCTCCATTTATGATGTTCAGCGGAGAGAAAAGCCATGAGGACGAGTCCATCCGGAAGGCACAGACATACATTGAGGAAAATTTCCAGAACCGGATTACAGTCGATGAACTGGCGGACAAACTCTCCCTCAGCCGCAGAAACCTGGAGCGTCGCTTTAAGAAAGCTACAGCACACACCGTCGTAGAGTACATCCAAAAAGTTAAGATTGAGGCGGCGAAAATGACCTTTGAGACCACCCAGGAGAATGTCAACGAAGTAATGTACAAGGTCGGTTACACGGATACCAAGGCCTTTCGGACGACATTCAGGAAGATCACAGGCCTTTCTCCGTTAGAGTACCGCAATAAGTACAGCCGTCAATTTGTGTTAAATTAATTTTTATCCCGGCGTTTCGTGCTGACATAGGGTTGTCACTGTGGGTGATTTGATTTGAGTATAAATTAATCATCAACTCAAATCGCATTTCTATGAAATCGTCAACAACTGAATCACCCGTTTCCACAATCCAGGCTTTCATCTCTACCGGCGACACGCTTAAGAATTGGCAGGGACATCGCCAATTGACCCGAAGAGTAATAGAAGCATTCCCGGAAGACAAGCTTTTCACGTACTCCATTGGCGGTATGCGTCCGTTTGGTGAAATGGCGTTGGAAATGCTTGGGATGGCGGTACCTGGTCTGAAGGGCATAGTCACAGGCAAGTGGGACGCATTTGCTGATCATGAACGCCCCGCGTCGAAAGCTGACTTGCTGCGGGCGTGGGATGAAACCACCGCGCAGATTGACGAGCTATGGCCTAAGATCGCGACAAGTCGTTTTCAGGACGTGGAAGTAGCATTTGGCCAATATGAGAATCCGAACTACGCGACAATTCTCTACTTCATCGAAAACGAAATCCACCATCGCGGGCAGGGATACGTCTACCTGCGTTCGCTGGGAATTGAACCTCCTCCATTCTGGGAGCGCTTCGTATAATTCTTAACTGAGGTACTGCCGCTTCTGGCAGTACCTCTAAATCTCTTTCTTATGATTGACAACCTACCCGCCACGCGGCATCAGAAGGCCTCTGCGCGAGCTCCGGAAAACCAGGTACGCCACCGCCGAAGATGCCTGCCGACCACTGATGATGCATCCCCACGAGAGTCTCTCTTTGGGTCGGTCGTGTTTGATGTTTTTTGGATGATTTTCGAAGATGGCTTCAGTCTAATATTGGACATCGTGGATTTTTTGGGCTGTTCCGCCGATGACGATCCCTGCGCGTTGCAATAAATGCTTTCAGTCGCACGCCTCGATTTTATCACTTTTGAATTTCCGGACGAAAACAGTACTTCTTTCTACCGGAATTCTTATAGCTGCCTACTTACGCAAGTAAAGATTTGATCCTTAACGAATAGCCGGTCGTGCCTGCAATTCGTCGTCAACTCCGTTTACTCATTCCTCCCACCTGCGCTTAGTCGTAGCGTTGTATCAGCATACACTCGAAAGTAATGTTCAATTCAAGAGTAGCGGCATTAAGAGGTTACACGCGTCCCGCAAAAAAAGCTTCGAAAAGCACGGATAAGCTCTTTGAGGTTTTTCTTTAAAAAGTATTTGAATCCTCCGGGCCAATTTTGTGACGGTAATGCAGGGAAAGGAAATCAGTTTTGCATCACCTTGAAAAAATTAAGAAACGCAGCTCTGGCTGCCTAATCAAAAGAATTAGAATGAAAATCAAAAGCCTCTTTAACAATCGTCTGATCATCACTCTTCGTGCTCTTATGGTCGTTGTCCTTTTAGGTCTTACAGCCCAGTGTACAACGGATGAGTCATTTGCTGAACCTGAGGCGTCTGATGATGCTCTTGCAGAAGAGTCTGTGTCTGCTGCGGCGCGATCTGCGAGTCTTACGGTAAGCGGTGCCTTTATCGAGTACGCGGAAGGTAGCAGCCTTTGCTCCGAGTGTTCTTACATTCTTCCGGAAGATGCGACCGTTGTTGATGGTAAAGTAGTTGGTATTAAGCCCGGTGATGTGATCTGTCTCAACTCAGCGTTCTCTTATGGCTCCATTGAGCTTGTTAATGTCGATGGCTCTGAAGAGAGTCCCATCATCATCGCGAACTGCGGTGAATAGAATTTAAGTAAGTTGTTTTCCATAGTGGGAGGGACCGTTCCAGCAGGGGCGGTCTCTTTTTTTTATTCGGCCATCATTCGAAGCACTTCAATTACCCCGCCTTCGTCATTGCTACGGGCACGGTATTTTGCTACAGCCTTCACTTCGTCGTGCGCATTCTCCATGGCAAAGCTATACTCAGCCTGCTGCATCATCTCCAGGTCGTTGAGATAATCTCCAAAAACAATTGTTTCGGCAGGGGTGATGTTCAGATGCTGCTGTAGTTTATTGAGGGCATATCCTTTGTTCGCCAGCTTGTGAGAAATGTCGAGCCAGATATTTCCGGAGACTTTGATTTGCAAGTCTGCTCTGTCGCGGAACAGTTGGTACGAGTTTGATTCTGATCCGGAGAAATCACAAATAGCAATCTTCAGAAAATTGTCACCGGTAACGGAGAGAAGATCGTTTACTGTTTCATATTCATCATAGTAGCGCTGCAGGTGCTCGATGAAAAAAGGGGAGACATCTTCTACATAGGCCTTTTGTTTACCGCAAAGGATGCTGAAG
>JAEYXN010000148.1 GCA_023431285.1 Bacteroidota bacterium | reverse complement strand
ACGGACACTGTTACCACCATCAGCAATGCCACCGTGACAACTGCTTTCAAATCGAATTTCTTTGTGCTTTTCATCATCGTAAAAAATCGTAACGATTAATTGTCAAGTGTGTCAGCTTCAATTGCCTCTTGTTTTTCAGTCTCCTTGCGCTCAATCTCTTTCAGCTTAGCTTTGGCCTGCTCCTTAATGTGCGCGAGGGGGAAATGATCGATCAATGATTGAAGGGTATGACGTGCCTGGAACAAGTCTTCCTGGGCCGAGAAGTTATCGGCAAGGAGGAGGAATGATTTTCCGACCCATTCATCATACGCCGCAAAATCCGTATTCAGACTGATAAGCGTCTCATACGATTGCTTATGTTGCTTCTCGTTGAAAAAAATCAGCGCAAGCAGGTACTTGGCTTCAGCTCCGAACTCATCCTGTGCAGTGTTCAGGGTATTGAGGAATTCGTCTTTGGCTGTCTCGTTATCACCTCTCGACATTGCAGCCTTACCGAGGTAAAGAGACGCTTTATTCTGAGCGCCGGCACTTACGTTTCCTCTTTCAAGGATGATGCGTGCATAGGTTTCTGTGGAATCGTACTGGCCCAGCAAAAAGAAGGACTCCATCAACCCAGACCATGCATTGTACTGATCTCTCTTACTTTGGGCCAGCTGTTCCATACGATGATAACTGGATACCGCCTGTTCGTATTTGTTTTGTTTGAAGTTGATCTCCGCAACCCTTGCCACGACCTTTCCAAGGTTTTCATACGTCTGATCGTTGGAAAGCTCAGAATAGATAGGCAATGCCCGATCGAACTGCTTCAGACGGTAATGCGATTCGGCCTGGTAGTATTTTGCGTCGCGCACCCTTGGAGACTGCGGGTAACTAGAAAGGTATGTTGTAAACGTTGTTATGGCCCTTTCATATTGCTGATTGAAGTAATGGTTTTTTGCAGTTTCGAAGTCGACATTCTCGAAGCTTTTTGAATTCGGGCTGGCACTTCTAACCATCGCATAATATCCATCGTATTCACTTCCGCGACCTGCAAGGTTCAAGACTTCCTGCAAGGGAAGCAATGCATCCTGGGCCAGGGTGTGATCCGGAAATTGTTTGATCACCGCTACATAGTCGTTGATCGTTTTGTCATAGGCTTTCAGGTTAAAATTCGCCGCAGCGCGTTTCATGTAAGCATAGGGTAGGAAGCGTGAGTTCGGTGATTCACGGATAAGCTGATCTAACCCTTGCGCTACTGCCTGATAGTTTCCTTGTTCTCCGTCGAAGATGGCACGCTGATAAATTGCTTCATCCTTGTATTGAGAGCGGGGATATTTGGCGATCAGCTCGCCGAAGTTTGTTTTTGCCTCTGCATACTTCCGTTGCAATCCTGCGATCAATCCAGCCTGAAGGAGGATGTAATCAGCGTCGGGAGATCCGGCAGTCTTCGCTTTATTATAAGTCGCCAGGGCATCGTTGTATTGCTTTGCCACATAGTAGCAGTCTGCAAGGCGTACCAGGGCATCAGTATAGTTCGGATTAGTCTGATTTGCCTTGTTGGTGAAGTCCTTAAAGTTGAAGAGTGCTTTATCGTAAGCCTTGGTATTGAAGTAAGAATAGGCAAGACCATAGCGCGTCTTGAGCAACAACTCGGGCTCAACGTTCGGCAACATTGAAACTACTTTTGTATAGTGCGGGATGGCCTGTTCATTTCTCCTGCCGGTGGAGTATGCCTCCCCTGCCCAGAAGCTTGCCAACGCGGTATACCTTGGGTCAACCGGATAGCGCAATGATTTTTCAAAGTTCGCAATCGCTTCAGGGTAGAGCTTCTTATTGAATAGCTCACTTCCTTTAAGGTACGTTGCTTTCTGGTAGGCCTGATCGATGTATTGATTTCTGTTTGAAAGCGACTCTATGTATTCAATCGCTTTGTTGTAATTATTTCCATTGATGTACGCCTGAGCAAGAAGCTCCCTCACTTCAGTTGCATGGGAACTCCGGGGATATGTTTTCAGGAAGGATTCAAATTCATTGATCGCTTTGTCGGGTTTACCAGCGTCATAAGAAACTTTTCCAAGTTGGAATGCACTTTCCTCGGCCAGCTCGTTGTTACCGGGATTCTTTCTCGCATATTCGAAGGCATTCATCGCAAGGGGTTTGTTCCCTTGCTTCAGATGCAGGATGCCGAGGTAATAGGAAGCGAAGTAGCTTACCGTATCTTTTCCGGCGGCGGCCTTGTCGAGATAAGTGATCCCTTTTTCGGTGTTTCCAGTCGCGTAGTTTGCGTACCCGGCCCTGAAGAGAAGGCCACCCTCTGCTTTAGGATTGGATTCAAAATACTTTTGATATGCCTCCGATGCGTTTTTGAAGTCGCCTTTGAAGTAATAAGACTCCGCAACAAGCATAGAGAACTCACCGGCGTTCGCGACATCTTTCCTTCCTTTCAGGGAGTTGGCATAATCAATAACAGTGTCATAGCGTTTTTGTTTATAGTATATGGTTCCGATGAGATAAGGGACGATGTTAGAATAGGAAGGGCTGGCCTCGGCACGTTTCAGATCGGCAAGCGCTTCTTCATACTTTCCGTTCGAAGACTCAACGAAACCTGAGTAATAACTTGCCGCGGGAGCATATGATGAATTTGAACGTTTTACAAAGTTGAACTGCTCGAGCGCATCATCGAGTTTCTTCTGAGAGAACAGGCTGTATCCCCACTTAAAGTGTCCCTGGTTTTGCTGATCTGTTGTCAGCGAAGGAAAGTTGACCTTTTTGAAATAACCTGATGCTTTGATATAATTTCCTTCGGAATAAAAGAAGTTAGCGAGGTCATAATAAGCTGTTGAAGCCTTGGGGCTGGAAGGGTTCTTATCTATGAATTCATCGATCAGCTTCTCTCCGTCGCGATGACCGAGGTTAAGTGCGCTGAACGCAACATAATACTCAGCTTCCGGTCGGCGTGTGTCCGACGCTGGCGCAAGGGCGAGGAAGTCGGAGAATACTTCACGAGCGGCACCATAGTTAGCGTGGTTGACCAGGTCGCTGCCGCGTTGATAGAGACGCTCCACCTTGTTTTGCGAGAGTTGTTCCTGCGCAGTGACGCAATAGGATACGAACAAAAGGCAGATTAAAAAGATAAACCGATTCATTATTCTGAAGGCTTTAGAGTAAAACAGGCTGGCCAAAAATTTATTGCCAGCAGGCAACCAAAAAATGCAATTGACGCATAAAGCATACCACGTTTCCTAAACTCGCGCGAAATTAAGAGAGATCGTATTATTTCCATGCCCTTCGACATGACTGGGACAGATTGAATTCTTTGACTCATCTCAGGCAGGGCGATGAACGAAAAAATTCTGAGAAAGAAAGGATAGGCCATGCGACAGTTTGCATGGACTTAAAGATAACATTAGAAAGACGGAATTCGCAAATGGGATTCGGCGGACACGATGCTTATTGATTCATCAACCGCCATACAAGTTCGCGGACGATCTGCCCATCGGTCGCCGATCCGGCATTGACGCCTTTTAATTTAAGGTCAGCGTCTTTGATAAAACCGATGTTATCAATGATTTTCGGAAGTGGATAATTACGTAAAGCGCTACTGTAATCACGCACAGCATAAGGGCTCACCTTCAATTCACTAGCTAAGCCTTTTTCACTCTTATCCGTTGCCTGCGCAGCGATGAGCAGCTTGCTGAAGAACGAGAAGAGAAACGCGACGAGCGGGATAATCGGATTCTTTTTGGTGTTACTTTCGAAGTAGTTCACTATCCTGTTTGCCTGAAGTGCATCCTTAAAAATAATTGCTTTCTGCAGCTCAAAAATATTGTATTCCTTGCTGATGCCGACCTGATTCATGACCCGGTCTGCGGTAATGGGCTCACCTACCGGTAGCGATATTGCCAGCTTGTCGATCTCATTCGCCAGGCGGTGGAGATCATTTCCAACAAACTCACACAACGCCTGCACCGCGCGGTCTTCGATAGGGATCTTCTGATCCCTGGTGTACTCTGATACAAATTCGGGAAGCTGGTTGTCGTATAACTTCTTCGTTGACACGGTAACGCACAATTGGCCGATTTTCTTCCCAAGTTCTCTCCTCTTGTCGATAGTTTTGTGCTTGTGACAGAAAACCAGCACTGTGCTGGGAACTGCCTTAGTGAGATAGTCCAGAAGAAGCTTGCTACCAGTCTCCTTGTTGAGGTCCGGAATTTCCTGGGCTTCTTTGACGATGACCACCTGACGCTCCGCCATCATTGGAAACCTTCGTGCGTGAGTGAGCACAGTAGCCATGGGGGCATCCTTCCCGTAGACCACTACCTGATTAAATCCTTTTTCAGCCTCTGAGAGGACATTCTTTTCGATGTAATCGGAAATCATGTCGATGTAGAACGTCTCCTCCCCGTCGAGAAAATATACCGGGGCGAACTTGCGGGCCTTCAGATCCGCCATTACTTTCTTGACATTTGCATCCATCAGCTCACATTCTTTTTTTTACTGTACGTCACCGCCGTTGAAACGCCGACGAGCGCTCCTGCGAAATGTGATTCGCAGGAGACATTCGGATCGCTGGGAAGCACGCCATAAAACACTCCTCCATAAAGCAGCAACACTACTATCGATATAAACAGAGACGCGAAATCGCGACGGAAAATTCCGAAAAAGATTAGGAAGAATGCAAGTGCATAGACAAGTCCACTTGCGCCTATGTGATTCGCGGGGCGTGCGAAGAGCCAGACCAGGATGTTTGTCCAGAAATATCCACGAAGGAACACTGAGACGCCGATCCGTGAGTAGAAATAGAAAAGTACGGATCCCAGAAACAATAGTGGTACTGTATTCGAGACCAGGTGGGAAAAGCTGCCATGCAAGAGTGGCGAGGTAAAGATGCCGATAAGTCCAAAGAGTTGACGCGGAACCACTCCGAATACGGAGAGCGGTATCTGGGCGAATATCTCGATGAAGAATGCCAGCCACATCAGGAAGACTACCCTCAGGGGAACTACAGCACTACCAATTATTGATGCGGACGCCATTGAAAGTTAAAAAGCAATGCAAAGATGAAAAACGCAGTGCAATGAAAAAGGCATCTTCGAAAAAGAAAGTCAATTTATTTTGAGGGCGGATCTATCATTGGCAGGTCGATCAGCGATGCTTCTTCCGGAGATATCTTCCGTAAAAAACCGCCTGACGACTGCGCGATACGTTGTGCTACGTATTTCAAAGATTCGTATAATTCAGATGAGAATTCTTGGCCAAGCTTGTCCCATAGCGAAGCAAGAGTGCCCAGTTCGCGAATGATGATTTCATTACGTTGTTTGCCATCATAAGGATAGGCTTGAATCAATATCTTGATCTTATCCTCGAAGTCCTGAGCAACTTCGTCGTAGTAGGTGTTCAGATTTGCTTTCACCCAATTGCGATCCCTGGAGATACCGATCGCTTCCGATAGTTCCTTGCTGTCGATTTTGCCATCTGCGCCGGCAATCAATATGCACACAAGGAGTGGTGCTTTTAGCACAAGCTCCTTTTCGTTGGTGTTCAGCTTCGGAAAGTGCAGATCCATTTTGTTAATTACGTCCGACTAATTTGAAGAATTATTGGCTATATATAAAAGTTTCTTTGCATTAAATTGGGCTTATATTTACGTTTTGCAATACTGATCACCATGTACGACAAAGACCCGGTTAAAATCTTTGTAGTTGAAGATGACCCCGCTTATACAAAGTTTCTTAAGTACGTACTGGAGTTGAATCCTGACTATGAACTTGAGTTTTTCAATTCAGGAAAGGATTGTCTCGCCAATTTGTACAAGAATCCTGCGGTCATCACACTTGACTACTCGTTACCTGACATGCCAGGTGAAAAAGTATTGAATCAGATCCGTAGTCACGATCCTAATATCAACGTCATCATTGTCTCCGCACAGGAGAAGATTCATACTGCTGTGGAGTTGTTAAAATCGGGAGCATATGATTATATCACGAAGGATCACGAGACCAAGGATCGTTTACTAAATTCGATAAACAACGCGCGGAACAAAACGTCCCTGATCAAAGAGATCAATCACCTGAAACAGGAGATCTCTATCAAATACGAATTTGAAAAGAGCATTGTGGGTAACAGTCCTGCCGTCAAGCGTTTGTTTGGTCTTCTTGAGAAAGCGGTTCAGACCAACATTTCTGTAAGCATCTCAGGAGAGACGGGAACCGGGAAGGAACTTGTGGCGAAGGCGATTCACTACAACTCGAAGCGGAAGAATAAACCGTTTGTCGCGGTGAACATTGCCGCCATCCCGAGGGACCTCATCGAGAGCGAGCTTTTCGGGCATGAAAAAGGCGCGTTTACCGGAGCGGTTACACGCCGGATCGGAAAGTTCGAGGAAGCTGAAGGAGGCACTATTTTCCTTGATGAAATTGGAGAGATGGATCTGAATCTTCAAGCCAAGCTCCTTCGTGTGCTTCAGGAGCGTGAGGTCACCCGCATCGGCGGCAATCAGGTGATCAAGCTTGATGTTCGCATCCTTGCTGCAACGCATAAAGACCTTGCGGAAGAAGTGAAATCCGGTCGATTCAGGGAAGATTTGTATTATCGTTTACTCGGATTGCCAATCCACCTTCCTCCTCTTCGCGAACGCGGAAATGACGTGATCCTGATTGCCAAACATATCCTGGATCAGTTTGCTAAAGAAAACCAGCTGCCGAAGGTCAAGATCAGCCAGGAAGCACAGGAAAAATTGCTTCAATATCCTTTCCCGGGTAATATACGGGAGTTAAAATCCATAATTGAGCTCGCCGCAGTGATGTCTGAAGACGGAGAGATCAAGCCGCAGGATATCACCTTCAACAGCTCTGCACGTATGGAATCATTCCTTTATCAAGAAATGACCATGCAGGAATTCATGTATCGCATCATACGGCACTATCTCAACAAGTATGAAGACAATGTTCTCGAGGTTGCACGGCGCCTGGACATTGGAAAATCCTCCCTTTACCGCTACCTTAAAGAGATGGAAGAGATGGGGATTTAAATGAGACTTGAACAATACATCAAGAAGGGGTCTTTTTATAAGGCCGTGGTCGAGGACGGCTCGGACATCATCTTCATCATCGACTATCTCGGGGATATTTCATACCATAACAGCTCCACCCGTGAGACGCTTGGATACCGTTCCAAAAGCCTGATTGGAAAGAACATTTTCGATTACATTCTGCCATCGTCAGTTTTAAGCGTTAAAAGCCTGTTCCGTCAGATTCAGAAACGTGCGTATACCGAGAAGGTTGAATTCCAGTTCCGATGTAAAGATAAGAGTTACCGGTTTCTTGAATTTAACGCGATCAACCTGAAGCATAAAGAAGGCGTCGAAGGATTTATCCTCGACTGTCGTGACATCACGCAAAGGAAGAGAGACGAGGCTGAATTGTTGCGTCTTCAGAAGGCGAAAGAACAATTCCTCGCCAATATCAGCCATGAGATTCGAACACCAATCAATGGTATTGCCGGGATGGCCAATCTCCTGGGGCAAAGCCCTAGCGTCGAGGAGCGCGAAAGCTACTTGAACGCAATTCGTCACTCGGCTGAAAACCTAAAGGTAATCATTACAGATATTCTTGACCTCGCTGCTATTGAATCGGGAAAACTCAAGTTCGAGCATATTGCTTTTAACCTGAAAGACCTTCTGCCATCACTCGTGAACACTTTCACTTATCAGGCAAAAGAAAAGAACCTGGAGGTGAATTATACTATTGAAGAGAACCTCAATAAGATTTTGCTTGGAGATCCAGTGCGTCTGAACCAGGTGCTAATCAATCTGATCAGCAATGCTGTGAAGTTTACGCACAATGGATCCATCTCCATCAGATGTAGTGAGGCCAAGGAACATAGGGGTACAAGCTGGGTAAAGATTGAAGTCGTTGACACCGGCGTTGGTATACCTGAAGAAAAGCTAAATACCATTTTTGAAAGTTTCAGTCAGGCTGATGCAAGCGTCACGCGTCGCTATGGAGGAACTGGTCTCGGGCTGACCATCGTAAAGCAGTTGGTCGAACTTCAGAATGGAAATATTCATGTGATCAGCCAGGAGCGCGTCGGCTCAACGTTCAGTGTGATCATCCCTTATGAAATCGGAAAGGTTAAGAACATCACGAAGTTCACCAAATCAACTCCGAAGCTATCCAACATAAATACCTCCAACCTCAGCGTTTTGCTGGTGGAAGACAATGATATCAACCGCTTATACGCAAAGAGTATTCTGAAGAACTGGCAGTGTTATATCGATATCGCGGAAAACGGTCTTGTCGCGATTGAAAAGGTTAAGAACAACTATTATGATGTTGTTCTTATGGATATTCAGATGCCTGTTCTCGACGGATATGAGGCTACGAAAGCGATCCGGTCGATGTACAACAAGGGTAAGGTTCCGATCATTGCGCTTACTGCAAACGCAACGCAACGCGATGTTGAAAAATGTCTTGACGCTGGTATGGATGATTATCTTCCAAAACCATTCACACCGGAAGACCTCTATCATAAATTATTCAACGACCTCAAGATCCGGCCAACGTCCCGACCACGTCCTGAGACTCCTGCCAGGACTTCCTCCAACACTTATAACCTGGACTACCTGCGTTCCGTCTCCGGAAACAATGCGGAATTTATTCAGGAAATGATCGCTACGTTTCTTCAAACATTACCGACGACGCTGGAAGAAATGGAGAAAGCGGTGAATGAATCCTCTTGGGAAAGACTTTCACGTCTGGCGCACCAGATCAAACCATCCTTCACGCTGATGGGCCTTGATTCTCTGCGCTCCAAGCTTTTGTTTATTGAGGAACAAGGAAAGTTTGCGCCTGACAAGGACCAGCTTCCATCTGTTGTTCAGGATTTCGCCAGTCGATGCCGCACGGTAATGGATGAATTATCGAAGGAAGTCATGATCCAACCCTGAGGGTATCCCCTTTTTCAGCATCCTGTTTTAATCCGATATTTTGCACTGCCTTAGTCGCGGTTCATCACTGCGATCTTGCGGTAATACACTGACGATGTCCCCGTTTGTACACGGAGGAAGTAGATACCGCTCGCAACCTTGCTGACATCCAGCGTTTGCGGATTGCGTAAATCCCGTTTGAGGGACCCTCTCATCACTTCCGCGCCACGCTGATCAATCAGTTGGTATTCGTAAGTGCGATTAAGAACAGTATTCAACCGGATATTCAACGAGGACGAAGCCGGGATTGGATAAATCTGTAGATCATTCCACACCTGCGGATCTTCAATACCGGTCACAGGGTCACCCTGCTTGGCAGGAGCTTTGACAACCAGGCTTTGAATTATTCGCTGAGTATTTTTATCCTGAACAAAGAACACCAATGACAATTTGGATGGATCACTTACAGTGGTCCTCATATTGAAATTGATCGCCTCATTGTGTTCCAGACCAGGTGTCCAGGTGATAGAAGGTTGCTTTCCTTCAGGATCCCACAAAAGTTTGCGTACCACATTCATGTTGTATCCATTGATCATTATCGAATCTTCTACGAGCACAGCGTGAAGAATAACCTTCGGTGAGGTCGCTCCCCCAGGTCCATCATATCGGAAAAGTACATTTCCTGTAAGCGGACCTGCAGGATCCATGTCGATATCCGGAATGATGGTAAACAACGGATCCTCCAGAGCGCGGCGGTCAACTTCGATAGCATCTATCATACTATAGGTACCGTTGAAGTTGCGACCGAAGTAATTTCCTTTGATACCATCCATCAGAGCTGTCGAAGTAGCTGATACGCCATACCATTGCGCGCGGGCAAATGGGTCGACAGGGTTAGCACTGTGAACAGGATCAGCTCCATCGTTGGCCAGATGATACTGGATTACATTGAAGTCGGAGGAATGGCCTTCCCAAAGATTTGACAAATGTTCACGCGCTGCTGGTGAGGCATTCGTATTGGTAAAATGCTCGACCAGTACATTCTTTGACTTGTTACCGATAAACACATTATCGAAAGCAAAGCCTTCCAGTGAAGGACCTGTTTTTGGGTTGTCATTGTTCGACGCAAAGGCAAACCGGAATACTACCAGCGAATTATTCGATCCGATTGCTTCGAGATTGAACCTCGCGTTTTTCCATCCGCCTGAGGATCCTGACCATGCAAAGTTATCCTGACCTCCGGGCGACGACGCCAGGAAGCTACTGTTGTACCAGTTGATACCCGCTCCCGTTGCACTACCGACAGGGTTCCAAGACTGACCACCGTTGGTTGAGTACTGCAGCACAACGCCATCAAATCCGTCCTGCGTATCTGACCAGTAATCAAAGGAGATCATCGGTCTGTCGAGAGCGCTTAGATTGAGACATGGACTTATTACTTCAGATTCTTCACTTGCATAATACGTAGCGTTGTTGTCCCAGTCAGAATTGTTCTTTCCGGTCCACCATGCGTTTGCGCCATTCTGATTCGGTTGAATTCTGCCTGCTCCCGGCGGTGACCATGACCAGCTGTTCGTGGTGTCGACATCCGACAACGGAAGGGCTACCCATGATGCGTCATTGTTTTCAAAATCATTGAAGTAACCACTGATCGGATCCGGGGTTTCGTAATTCAGGATATAAACGAGCTTTGTCGTATCTGCAACGCATCCATCGTTCGTAGTTGCCTCAAGACGCACCGGATATATTTGGAAAGTGTTGAATGTATGATGAGGGCCCTGGTAAGTTCCACCGGTGGCGAACGGATCTGCAGGCGCACCGGCAGGTTCCACAGGGCTTCCGTCACCGAAATCCCAACGATATTGAGTGATGGTGCTGAAGGCATCAGTGGTAGACAAACTCACAAACTCCGTTGTCTCCAGACCGCTGCATATTTTGGTCCATTGGAAATCCATAGTCGGTTTTGTTCCGACTCTCACAATCTCAGTGACACTACTGATACACTGGTTGTTGGTGATAACCTCAAGCTTCACTAAATGCTCACCCGGGGTATGGTAGCGATATGTGGGCGCGGTGATAATTGGCGCATCAACAACGGCACCCCTACCATCTTCATCGAAGTCCCAACGATACCGTACGATCTGATCATGTTCAGGGTTCATACCTGGCTCGAAAGCTGAGGCCTGCTCGAATGTTACCAGGTCCTGAACGCATGACGGTCCCATCGTAATGACAGCTACAGGACTCGCAGAAACCCGTATTCGTTTAACCATGGCCTGTTTCACACCGGTCTTACTTTCAAACCTGTAACGCACCGTATAATATCCGTTCGGATCGAGGCCATCGGTATTGAGGTAGTATTCAGTCGCGTTTGTCGTGGTGTTGAATAGCTGAAGTATTCTGCCTGGAATCTCGTCGCTTTCAAATCTGGTCAAATCTTCGTCGACAATAGGGTCGTGAATTCCCGGGCTTCCTTTGATCCACAGGTTTCCTGAATTTCCGCAGACACGAATTTCTGTCGGATCTGATTCGGTAGCACCTACGATGGTAAATTCAAGATCGGTAAGAGGATTTACAAGGGTCGTATCAGAGTCAGAGCTGATACATCCTGTAAGATAGTTTTCCCATGTATAGGTGATGACGTTCGTCGTGCCCGCGTTGGCTGCACCTGGGTCAAATCTATTCTGACCAGCGATAACACCGGGACCACTGAACTCTCCACGACCAAGCGTTGGATCATTCGGGAAGGCAATAAGAACCTGAATTGCATCATTCTCTGCGTAAGAACTTTCCAGATTTACCAGATCAACAGCGTCAGGCTTGTTGATGGTGAGAACAACATTGTCAGATGCAGCAAGGCAAGGACCACCCGCATCCGGATCATCAGTTGTGAGCGTGAATACGAGTGTCTTGGTAGTCACATCTGCGATTGAATGGAGGTAGTTCGTTGGGAGGCTTCCCGGAGACTGGATAGTTCCCGTTCCTCCTGCAACGGACCATGTGGCCGATGTTGCCGTTCCACTTATTGATCCATTCAGTTCGGCGACGTCATAATCACAGATAGCGAAGTCCGGGCCTGCATCTACTTTCGCTGACTCATTGATGGTAATGGAGACTTCAGCAAATTCTGCGAGGCAAGGTCCTGAGCCATCAGGGTCGTTAGCAGTAAGGCGGAACGTAAGTATGTTATTAACATCTGAAAGGTCTGTTGCATAGGAGGCCGTTGCTCCGAAGTTTGGTCCGGGACCCACTATGCTTGTTGTTGAAAGAATGCCTGGGGCAGTGGAACTCCAGAGCGCAGTTGTTGCACCTCCGGAGATTGTTCCAGCAAGATTAATTGATGATGGCTCACATACTGTATAATCAGCTGGGAGTGTAACTACGGCAGCTCTGTTTATTCTCACTTTAACATCATCTGTCGCCACACCACAAGGACCTCCTGCATCTGGGTCATTTGTAGTTAATCGGAATACTATTTCGTTGGTTACATCTGTGGCACCAATAGTGTAAGTCGCCACGACTTCTGTTCCAGTTGTTGTGCTCGAAGAAAGAGTTCCTGCAACAGTACCCACAATTGTCCATTCACCCGAAGTAGCTGCCCCTCCCAGGTTACCTCTCACCTCAAAGGAGACCGGCTCGCACACAGCGAAGTCAGGACCCGCATCTGCAAGTGCCAGCGGATTGACTGTTACTGTTACCACGTGTTCAGGACCATCACATCCAAATGCTGTTGGCGTAATTGTGTAGACTACGGTTCCGACGTTAGCATCAGTATGCAGCGTCTGCTTGATGAGGGAACCATTGCCATCAGACATACCGGAAACATTTGGCGTTCCGACGGCACTCCATCGGAAGGTAGTCCCGGCTACGTTCTGCGGCGCTGCCAAAATGGTGAGTGATGTGGTTTCCCCGCTGCAAATAGTATTATCAGCAACGGTGGCACTAGGCGATGGTCTCACAATAACGAGGTAACTCACACTCGGACCAGCACATCCATTATAAGATGGTGTGATCATATAAGTAACAGTACCCGTAGCATTGCTGGTGTTCACCGGTACATCGGTAATCGCTCCAGTTCCTGCGGCGGTCACTCCTGACGTGATCTCAGGGCTGGCGGAGGAAGTCCAGTTAAGGGTCGCTCCTGCCACTGTTGT
>JAEYXN010000090.1 GCA_023431285.1 Bacteroidota bacterium | reverse complement strand
GGGTTATTGGTCCTGGTGATCTGACTACCCCTGGGGGTCCTCCACGCGCGCGGCGACGGGAGCCACAGGCTCTTCCTTAGAGCGCAGGTAATCCCTTAGCAACCCATCCATATAATTGTCCAGCATAGGAAACAGCGCAGGGATAAGGCCCTTACGCTGGCAATACAGCCTCCACTGTGTACTGATCTGTTTGATCTTATCCTGCACCGCTTCACCTTCAGGATCCTCTGACTGTGTGAAGTATTCAAGGAAGCGTTCAGTGAGAGCGTTGTATGTGGCCTGCTCTTCCTCCTGAAGCCTTTCGTTAGCGCGCTTCTGAGCGCGTGTAAGCGGCGTATTTTTTTTAGGAGCTGCTTCCTCCTCCAGTTCCCTGGCTTTCGTTATTGTGTCCATGTTGTTCTTGTAAGGTCTTTTTACTGTGACAAGCCAGGCACAGCGCCTGGTGGTTAGAGTAGTGCCATATCGATCCGCCTTGAGTAAGGGGTATGATATGGTCAACACATTTAGAGGGTGTTGTTCTGCCTTCCTTCAGGCAGATTGCGCATAGCGGGTAGCGCTTGCGATAGAACCTGCTGTAGCGATGCCACTTCTCTGATTGGTACACTGCCCGGAACGGATCGCGGCGGGCTTGTGGTTGAGTATGTCTGCGATTGAGCGTAGGCATACCGTTAACCTTTTAGAGTCAATCCATTATGATGGAAATGATTTGTTTTACAGTAAAGGAAGGCCTTCAAGCGCTTCTTTACCTTTCTTGGGTAGTCGTTCGGGCGAATGGTTAGCTTGTGTACTTTTGGTTTAGTGAATCCTGCGAGTTGCACCGTCCATTCCTGATCGCCTGTTATGGGTGGCTTTGTAACACTTCTTCCTAAGTAGGAGTTTTCACTGAAAGTAGCTTCAGTGGAGCATGCTATTGGCTCACCGTTTAGATACAGCAACAACGTTTTGCCTGATATTCCTTTTTCCATCACTTCAGGGCTTTTCTCTTTTTAAGGCTCAGGGCCGCCGTCGGCCTGCTTGATGCCCAATTCCCTCAGTTCCAATTCATGCTTCTCAAGGATTTTGATCAGCTGCTTTGATTGCCGGATCTCGACGTTGAGCTTACGGATATGGACTTCCTTTTGCTCGATCTGTTCGAGAAGGGTTTGTTTTGTGATCATCGCTTTCTCCTTTTAATTGATATAAATGTGCCGATCTCTACCACTGAAGCAAGTATAGTCAGACCGACGTAAGCCCATGTCGTTTCATAGTTGAATCGTGTGAGCAGGCCTGACATCGTAATAAATGCCGCGAGCAACGAGTAGATCAGCATTCGATTTCCTATACTCATCGGGAAAAGAATTTATAGCCAAGCGTCCAGGTGATGCCCCACAGCAAACGCAGCAAACAAAAGCTCCAGAGAGGGTAGGGGAATTGTGTAGGGATGATCACGGCGATACACGCGCAGGTAACCATCAGGCTAAACGATAGGTGATAGCCGTCGGTAAATGAAACAAAGATTGTAGCAGAACCGGGGAAACGCTCCTGGTACCGGAGTTTAAAAAACTTGTAGTAATGGGTATTGGGGGCTGGGGTGGTTGGATATTTCCATTTCCTCCTCCACGAATCGTGTCCCCAGAAATCATTTTCGCTTTTGCCCCAGCGGTTTTTTCCATGTGCGCACGATTCAGCAAGCGCTTTGAAAAGCGCAGCGAATAGCAATGCCGCAACTGATAATACGATCGAGAGTGCCATGGGGGTGAAAAAATTGGCACTTCAACTTAACTCAAATCGTGTTTATGTTTTTATGATTTGGAATAGTTATGAACTATTACGAATAGAATCCCGAAATCCTGCTTAACTATGATATTGCTTTCATCTTACTTCGATTGTCCACCTCAATCATCTTTTGTCGACCTGATTCGCCCTTGTTATTGAAATAGTGGTTAAGTAGTGTTCGTAAATCCTTCCCTACAAGATCTGCAATTTCTGCCGGAGTCAATCCCCATCGTTGGGGAGCGGTTGTTATGAAAGACTTGGCAGAGACGTGCATGGTGACGAATTTGTACTTTGGACCGGTCTCCACAATCTTTTCTCCTCCACGATGCGTTTCCACTGAAATCATTTCGTTTATTTTAGCAGCGGCGCAGATCTCTTTGATGTGGTCGTTTACTTTCTGCTCGGCAATCTTAGGTGCCTTGAATTTGTACTTCTGAAGAATCGCGAGGCAGTTGGATACTATTGGAATCCTGACGTCCTTCCGGTTCTTCATCTGATTGAGCGTAATGAAGCCGTCTTTGGTGTTGATGGGATTTATCCGCTTTAGGTCCGAGACACGAAGGCCAGTGAAGCAACCGAGTAAAAACAAATCCTTGGCCTTCTCTTTTTCAGTGGAGTCCTTAATCTCCAAAGCTTCAAGCCTATCGACCTCAGCCACTGTCAGGGAAACAATGGTTTTGCGCACTGACTTCACGCGTACGTCAGCCTTCAGCCCTGCATACTTCAAAAACCAGCGTAGGTGTTTCATCAATTTCCCGTGAGTATTGTCAGTGGGCTTAGTTTTGGTCAGCACCCTATCGTAGTCGTCAACAATGGCCTGTTCGAAGTTGTGGCGTCGTAGCTTCGCATAACCATTCTCTTGTAAAAAAGCAATGAACTTGTTTATGGACGACTTAACTGCCTTTTGCGTTCCGGAGCGGTATCTGAATAACTCCTTGTCTCGCCAGCGCTCGGCCAGCGTCAGGATCAAAGTCGCGTCCTTTTTTGCCTTGATGTCTTTCCTGTCGAGAATAACTTCTTCCTCCTCCACAGCTCGTAAATAGGCATTCTTGACGATGTTGGGCGAAATGTCTTCACCGTCCAGCTCCAAGCGCAAAATGGTTTTTTGAACGTCCAATTTTACTTTTTCAATCGCTCTGGCCACGGAGCCTCGCTGATCCTTTGGAGCGTTGTCTTTGGCCGACCACGCCGCTCGTGTTGTGCGCTGACCCGTTGATATGATGGCCTTGCCCTCTCCCTGGTAGAGGGCAACGTAAATCAGAAACTCGGTTGATTTCTTTTTGAGGAGGTAGCGGATTTTCATGAGGATTTCGAAATTAACACGGGTCAACGTATAGGTCAACGAATAGAAAGGAAATGTTAGGAATTGTTCGACGTTACATTTTGAATCTGCAATATTTTAGCCGTTTAGGCACTTTTCGGTAATCCCTGTCGGATCACTTGTTTTGTTCGTTTTTAAAATGTTGGGGGCTTTCTTCAGAAGCGGGTCAACGTATAGGTCAACTCTTCATAATCTTCTCCTTTTCAATTATGAATTCCTCAGTGCTAATTATCCCTTTTTCACGAAGAGCATTAAGTTTATTAAGTTGATCATCACCAATAGGTTTACCAGAAAGACAGTTGATGCATTCCGGTTGTTACGGCCAATCAGTGCCGGAATAAAATAAATTAATAGTGTGATCAGTAGGACGAAAATGGCTGTGCCGGTCGAATAGTCGGACTGACGAGCAAGCGGGGTGATCATTTTCTTAAAAGTCAGGTTTTCCTGTTATTAGTATGTACGGTCTTTACTTGATGTGGACCTGTCAATCGTTGTGTTAAACTTTTATCATATTCATTCGCTTTTTGGAAATTCAAAGTTTTACCCAGTTAACCCCTCATCGCATCATGACTTCAGTCAACATCAATGAATTCCTTATTGAGCAAGGGATTCAACCCGAAATCATCCGTCGTCTCCTTATTCAGGGCATTGAAATTGAAAAATTGCGCCTTGAAGTTTCTCGCTGCACTGACTCCGATTCTCTATCGATCCGGATTAACATCCTGGAGGGTGAACGGCTCTCAACACTGTTCCTATTCTCAGGCACTTAGTTTTCGGACTGCCTCTGCCAAACTTCCAGCCAGCGACTCCATAACACGAGTGTCGCTGGCCACCTTGTTCTGGTAAGATTCCCAGATGCTCTTATGAACCCCGACGTAATCACCTTCAAAAATTTCATCTTTAAAACTGCGCTCTCTCGGATTCAAATCATCCCTCTTCACTTCCTTCTTGTAGAATAATTCCCGCGGGACATTAAAGAATTCGGCGAGTTCGTCTACAATTTCTGGACTTGGTTGAAACTTCCCTTTCTCATATCCTGAGTACTTCTGCTTTGAAATGCTCGTTCCGCTTACCACGTCGATAGGTTTTTTCCCACGGAACTCACGGATTTTCAACAAGTTGTCACTAAAAGCCATAAAATGGTAAAGAATATCTTGACTTTGGGTAAAGAAAATATTTACTTCGCTTATCAATTAATCACCCGAATATAGCAAACAGTAACCATATGAGCGATAGAAAAAATCGCAAGACGAACAAAAGGCGTCTGAATGTGCCGCTTTTGCCCGAAACGCTCGACAAGGCAGTCGAACTGCAGGGCGCATTCATGCAGAAGTATAGACGCAAGATCAGCAAAGAGGATCTTATCGGTCAGATTGCTGATGCGAATATCGAAACCTACCAGGTATAGATCGAAATGGACCAAAGGCTCTTTGAGGATTTGATTAAGAGGTTGGATCGTATCGAGATTCTTCTGAAGAGAGAACGAGGTCCGAGACTTAGAACTTTTAAGGAGGCGGCGGAAGAGACTGGTCGCACAGAAAGGTACTTCCGGTACCTGGTGGAAAAGAAAGCTTTGGAAGTCTACCGGGTGTTCGACGCGCCGCACATCTCGATGGAAGACTTCGAGAAACTGGCAGTTAAACAAACGTCCAAGAGCTCACGCAATTCCCCATAAAAATTGTATGCAAACCGATTCATTCACCACCCACACCGACCGCGTTAAACGCTTCCGGAAATTCTATTATGAATACCTCCGCTGGGGAGGATCAATGGACTGGAAGACATTCAGAAATGACGGTCGGATATTTTAAATGTTACGTCGTACATGAGATTCAAGCCCAATCAGGAAGTAGTCTGTAAGGATGGTTCACACTGGTTCTTTGTGGACCAATTTATTCGCACGCTCCCATTTTTCAGGAAAAAACCTAAACCGGCTCCAGGCCCCAAAACAGGTGACATCATCACTGTTCAGGAGCTTACCTACTGGCCAGACGGCATGCGGCTCTCATTTCACGAATGGGGAACATTAAGATATCCGGCACGATGCTTTGAACCATTGATCTCTGACCTGGATCTGATGAAAGCGCTGAATCCGGAGAAGGAGAAAGCTCCATAAAACGAATAGTCCCTTTATAAAATACAACAATAAACCAATTCACAATTATGAACAACGAACAACGCGTGATTGTCGACGCCACAAAGAAGATGGACGCCGACGAAGAAATCGCAGTCAGCTTCATACAAGCTGGTGATGATCCGGGAGCCCGTGCATTCCTTGAGTCCCTGGATAACGACCTGCAGGGCCAAGGAGCAAAGTTCGACATTGTTGATACCAAGAATGAAGCGGAGATGGATAACCTGAGTCTGGAGGATATTCTTGTTGCCGCTGTGACGGACTAACCCAGGGAGTCGGGGAGATATTTTTTCTCCCCTTCTTTTTCCCCACTAAACCAAACAACACAATTCACCCCCAAGATATGATTTTCCTTTTAATGCTTGGATCCTTCCTGCTCGGAATGTACGTCGATAATCGATTCTGCCCTCGGGTACGCATTGTTGATGGAAAGATGACGGTCGAGTGGAGTGATAAAAAGAAGTCCGCTAATAAGTAGTACGCGCCTTTTTCTTTATAACATTTAAAATAACACGATCAGAGGGTGGTCGTGCAGGGGGGCGACGCCTGTTTTTTAAAAGTATTTCCAGGATGTCACCCCCCTCTTTTTAAAACCCAAATCCAAAATGCAATGAAGACCACGAAGGGTATACTGCGAAACTTCACCACTGGCAGGTTACACACCGACATAGGCGAAGTGTACAAATTTATTGAGCAATACACTGGTGAACCGGGCATCATGACGCATCACCTGGTGTCTGCCTGTCAGCCCATACAGTTCTTATTGAAGAGGCATTTGTCGGAAGATTATTTCGATGGCCAGTGGATTAAGGATGGCCTCGACGAAGTGGTGGAGATTCCAGACCCTACACGAGAAGAGCTCGCCGCGTTCTGGCAAATGTTTAATGGAAAGGCTGAGGAGGTCTGGAATGCAATCAAGGACAAAATGATTACTTGTACAACTACCGTAAATACCCAAACTACAAACAGCACAATTTTATGGAAGCCAGACACCATCAGGAAATAAGAACCGCGATTCAACTTGGGTCTTTGGAAAGAAAGTCCCACCTCCACAACCGTATAGCTGTGTGCAGGGCCGCCATCTGGATGTTTAACTTCATCAGCGTGGTCATGCTCTTTTTGATCGGCTACATTCTCTCGGCGATACACTTCATCTCTTAAAACCAACCTGGACATGGAACTAACCGAGGAGGAACTGCAGCGCTTCTGGAAGTTGGTGCGGCGGGCCATTGCTGAAAATGAGTACAGGATAGCCGCGCTGCAGGAGAAATGGGAGGACCAGGTATACCTCCACGCCAATGTCGACTACCTCCGTTGCATCGCAGAACGTGACCTGCTTGCAGGTATGGCCGCCAAATATGAGAAGGCTGTTACAGATCTGCGTGAGCGGAATCGAATTACAATGAATTAATAATTATGGCATTTTTCTTCATCGGATTAATAGCTGGGGCACTTTCTGTCTGCCTGTTGTTTTGGTTGGTGATGGCGGTAGGTGCAGGAACTGCAGAGATGGCGACCCTCGACGAGGAGGAACGAACAACACCTACCGAACATGAGAACAAAGAATTTTGCGACCCGAATACAGACTGATCAGGTTGTAGTAGTGCCCAGGGACACCCTTACCGACTCGCTTGCCGGCATCGTGCTGCAAATGCGGCGCTGCCGGAGTTCTGAGCGAAGACACAGGCTTGCTGAAATCAGAATAGACCTCGAACACCTGATCATTGGTCAGGAGTTAATATCAATCAATACCTCCTCCTCAAATGAAAAAGAAGGTTTTTAATCGAACGAATATTCTTTCCAAACGTGGCGGCACTCATCCAATCATTGATCCGATTTTGGTGATCCGCAAATCCGGCCATATTGTATTCTCGGCAGCTCTGGTTAAGGCGCTTTCGCTGGATAAGAATACCATTGAGTTTGTCCAGGACGATGATCGTCCGAAGGACTGGTATATCGAGATCTCTTCCGGCGTGGATTCAATTCGGTTGAGGCCAACCAAATCACAAAGCTTCTATTTTCAATCGGCGTGGTTGGTCAAGATGATTCTTGAATCGATGTCGTTGCCTGCTGCAACATATCGTATACTGGTCGTCACCGAGCCGGTGGAAAAGAACCTGTACGCTATCCTAACGAAAAGCGCGACCGCGCCTAAATACAAAATCTCCTCGAAAAAATGACACCAGAATTGGCTCACGTTCCACTGGATAAGATCCAGGTGAGCAGCACCAATGACATGTTCCGGGATGCATCGGAACTTACAGAGTCGGCTTTGGCAGAGCTGATTCAGTCCATCACAGAACATAACGTACTGCAGCCGGTACTGCTTCGACCAAAAGGGAGTGGTAAATACGAGCTCGTGGCCGGAGAGCGAAGGTTTAAGGCAAGCGGTTACGCAGGCTTGAAGACTATCCCGGCGTACATACGCGAACTCACCGACCAGCAGGCGTTCGAGATGCAGGTCACAGAGAACCTTGAGCGAAAGGATATTCATCCGCTGCGCGAGTCTCATGCCTATCGCTATCTGTCGATGAAAGATCCCGACAAGAACACTGTTCCGGAGTTGGCCAAGCGTTTCTCAAAATCGGAGCATTACATCTCGACCAGGTTGAAGCTGAATGATCTGATACCGGAAGCGAAAAAGGATTTCCAGGAGAATCATATGACCCTCGGTCACGCGCTGATCCTGGCGCGGCTGCAGCCTGCTGATCAGACAGAAATCATCAAGCGATGCACGCAGACGCACAGCGTCGATAAGAAGCAGGTACGATACTATGAAACGGTCCATGAATTTGAAGACTTCGTGGATCAGAATGTTATCTGCAACCTTTCATCAGTTGCCTTTAAGAAGGACGATGCGACACTCGTTCCGAAGGCAGGCCCGTGTACGACGTGCCCGAAGCGATCCGGGGCGAATCAGCTCTTCAGTGACCTCAAGGAAAAAGACCGGTGTTTCGATCCTGCATGCTTCCTGCAGAAACGGATCAACTACATGGTGAACAGCATTCCGGAGCTGCTCGAGACAGAGCCGGATCTGCAATACCTCAGGGCTCACACATACGGAAGAGATGGCGCTACAAATCCGGCAATTGAAAAAGTTCTCAAGGACAATAAGGTGAAGATCCTGGAGCGGGGCGACTTCAGTGAGTATTCATTCGGGAAGGTTTCAAAGATAAAAGGCATCTACATCAATGGTGAAGATCTCGGCAAACGGGTAACTGTGTATGTCGAGCAGAAAGGTAAAGCCGCCAAAAGCTCAGACCCGGCCAAGATTGATGTCGAGGTAGCGATCGCCAATATCAAGCAGCGTAACAAACGCGCCGGTGAGCTCGATGGTGAGAAGGTGTACGCCAGGATCCTGGAGGGTCTGAAGAAACATGAGGCGCAGCGTAAGATCATTCCCAATGACTTTCCATTCAAGGTCCTGGATGAGGAGGCTCTTTTCCTGCGGTTTATTATCTGGGATAAGTTGGCCTGGTCCGACAAGGATGATGTGGCGAAGACGCTCAAGATCAAAGACAACAAGCCTGAAGACCTGTATGCCAGCCTGAAGAAGCTTACCGATCGTGAACTGTCATTTGTGGTGCGTCGCGTGATGATGGGTCAGTATGGTAACAATATGCCCACCTCCGACGCTGCTTACTTCATCCGCAAGACGGCTGAGGCTTACGATGATATCTATGTCCACCAGTTTGAGGAGGAACAAAAGGCTATCCGTGAGAAGCGGGAAGAGCGCATGAAAAAGAGGATCCAGGAATTGAAAGCTTCCACCCCCAAGAAGGATAAGAAAAAGCAGGCGACAAACAACAAAAAGCCGAAGGCAAAGAAGGGATTATCAGCGCTGATCGAGGAGGAGGACGATGGCTAGCAAACCGTACATGCCACTGATGATGGGCGACTGGATTAAAGGCACGAGGGGAATGCGCGCGGAGGTGAAGGGCGTTTACATTGGCCTTTTAATCCATCAATATGATCACGGATTTATTCCAGCGGACCTTGACGAGCTCGCTTTGATCGAGCCTGAAGTGGTTAAGGTTTGGGTTAAGTTAAAAGAGAAGTTTGAAGAGTTTGAGCCGGGTCGCCTGCGCAATAAGAAACTTGAAGAGGTTCGGGAATTTTGGAATAAACAGGCCTCTAACGGTAAAAAAGGAGGTAGACCAAAAAGGAAAAAGCCAGAAGAAAACCCAAACAATAACCCAGAACCTAACCCAAACACAAAGCTTCATTATGATCTTGATCATGATATTGATTTAGAAATAAAAATTAAAGAGGCGTTCGACGAAATCTACCTGGATAACCAGCGGGTGATCT
The DNA here is from genome assembly GCA_023431285.1 of Bacteroidota bacterium. Taxonomy (GTDB): domain Bacteria; phylum Bacteroidota; class Bacteroidia; order Cytophagales; family Cyclobacteriaceae; genus Ohtaekwangia. The sequence continues at coordinate 31,830 of JAEYXN010000090.1, read as the reverse complement.
GGACCCACATAGATTTCAATTTCCAGTTCAACGCATTTTGTGAGAAGGTCCGGGGTTCACCTGGGCACTACCAAAACCACACAACGGATGGATTACGATTAGCTCTCCAAAGCCAATTACGTCATGCAAAACCAAGAACTAACTCCCAAAATAATAACCTCAAAATCACTCCAGAAGGAACCCTCAAACGACACCGGAATTACGGTACGTGATATGCCTTTGGCATTGATCGTTCGTGAGGCAACGCCGATCTCTTCACGCATCAGGACTGGTGAGGTTACGGAGGGTGATGTTCTGCGGACTCTTGACGGAATGGTTATGCGCCTTCTGGCGGTACTGAATCTGAAGGGAACCATGAACGATGAGCAGGTTGAGATCTGCGTGAAGGACATATACGAGAAATTCCCTAACGAGACGCTGGAGGACTTCGCGCAGGTTTTTAAAAGGGCTCGTCAAGGTGAGTACGGAGTTATCTACCGCATAGACCAACCAACAATTTTCGGATGGATCTATGCTTACCTGGAAACGAAAGCAGAAGCCTTACAGCGTGTGCCACGTGAGCAACCATTTACGCTTGCTGATTTGCCGGATGACAAACTGGAAGAAATCAAAAGGGCCGTCGCAGAAGCCCCAATGATGCGGCCGGGGGTGCCTATGAGCAAGGCGGAGGTGAGACGCGAAGGCCAAGTAAGACCGAAGCGTGAGGCGGCAGTATGCTACCCATACTCGCCTCTTGAAATCGGTGACCTGCAGGACCTGAAAGTTCAGTACGGTCGTCTTCACACGGACAAGCTAACCGGCAAGCCTCTGGAAGGAGCGCCCAGTTGGGAAGAATTTTATGAAAAGAATAAAAATGGGTAAGAATTCTAAAACATAAGATATGCCGTCCGGTTAGGGAGGCGGTTCACGTAAGCCACTATAATTGCCCGTGAAGCACGTAGCGGGGTAGAACAATTGGCCGTGCAGTGAGCGAGGAATACCCGGGTTGGTACTGGATTATCCAGCTAAGTAGATAGACAGCCAAAAAAGCCTCCCAAACTTTAAACCAATAGAGCACGATAATTAAATGGAAGCTAAACTAAACCTATCAAACCCCAACGCAGTCACAGCCGAACTGGTTAGGCTCGATACTGAACTAGTCATCGTAAAAGCCGAGCGTGACGCACTCAAAAAGCAACTCGCCTACTGGATAGACGAATACAAGCCGCAGGCAGAAAAGATCGCCGAGGATTACGGAAGGCTGGCCCAGGAAAGAGACACGCCTAAGCTAATCACTGATCGAATTAAGACCGTGCACGATCTACTCAACTGGAATAGCCTTTCTCAAGAGGATTTCGATCGGTGGTGTGACGGCCTTGAAGACGACGAGATAGCATATCGCCTCTTGAAGATGCTGACAAGAACACTGAACGAAGGCTGGCTCCCGGATTGGACGGATGCAAACCAATATAAGTATGTCGTGTGGTTCGATATGCGAGGGGGTTCGTCCGGCTTTCAGTTCTACGTCTACGATGCCTGGTATTCGCGTTCGTCTGTCGGCTCCCGCCTTTGCTTTAAAAGCCAGGAGCTGGCTGAGTACGCAAGCAAGCAATTTATCGATCTATACAGGCGATTCATGATCATAGAATAAAAACCCCTTTAATAAGAAAATGCAAACTCTCAAAATGCCTATTCCGGAAGGCTATCAGTTCGACTCGGTCGACAACAATACCGGAGAGATCGTCCTGAAGGAAAAGCCGAAAGATGTAAGGCTCAGATTTAAAACCGTGAACGATGTTCTTGCTTTCCATGGATGGGAAAGTGAGGTGACCTTCAATCAACAGAACATTGACCTGCCAAGTGATGTACGGGCGTATATGATCCTTAGGTTACTGGCGGAGTCACTTAACGAAGGATGGCAACCGAACTGGGACGATGAGGATGAAATTAACTACTATCCATGGTTCGATATGCGAGGGAGTTCGTCCGGCTTTCGGTTCGGCGGCTGCGATTGCTGGCTTTCGAATTCGACTGTCGGCTCCCGCCTTTGCTTTAAAAGCCAGGAGCTGGCTGAGTACGCAGGCAAGCAATTCGTGGACGTGTACAGAATGCTAATGGTTATCTGAAATCGCCGGCTATGAAAGAACTAAAGAACCTGAAGACCTTCGAAGACGCGTGCAAGATTGAAGGCCTGGATCCGGAAAAGGTGATCCCTGATTTTTCATGTTATCCCGTCCAGGATCACAGCGCTATGATCGCTCATGCGAAATTGGTGATCATCGCGCGGGCCGCAAATCGCCTGGCGAATAAGGGAGTGGAGTGGAAACCAGATTGGACCAACAACAACCAGTGGAAATATTACCCGTGGTTTGAGATGTACCGGGGTTCGTCCGGCTTTCGGTTCGGCGACTTCGATCTCTGGCATTCGTATTCGTATGTCGGCTCCCGCCTTTGCTTCCTTTCCAGAGAGGTGGGTGAGTATGTGGCGACCACATTCCTGGATTTATATCGTTCGTACTTTTTTAACTAAAGACTGCTATGGAATTGAATCAACTCAAAACATTTGCGGATGCCTGCGCGGTACTATCGATCGATCCTGAAAATGTACTACCGGATTTTTCGCGCTATCCAGAAAGACACGTGCGCTCGATGATCGCTCACGCAAAGCTGGTCATCATCGTTGAAGCAGCAAACATGATTGCTAACGACGGTGCCCCGTGGGTTGTCGATTTCGGTGACTCGAATCAGATTAAGTATGAGGCATGGTTCTATAAGGCGCGGGGTTCGTCCGGCTTTCGGTTCGACGATTACGATTCCTGGGGTTCGGGTTCGACTGTCGGCTCCCGCCTTTGCTTCCTTTCCAGGGAGGTTGCTGAGTATGTTGCCGAGACGTTCGAGGAGTTATACAACGAGTATTTGTAAAGAGAAAATTTTAGGCTGTGTGGATAGTGAGCGGAGTTCGTCCGGCTTTCAGTTCAACGACTACGATAACTGGAATTCGAATTCGAATGTCAGCTCCCACCTATGCATTTTAAGTAATTGCTATTCGCAGGCCTTGCCACTTGGCAAAACATCACGAAATATTCTGAGGCGTTGGTACCATTAAAGGGAAGGCGACTCACGAAAAGCAAAGCATTATGAAAAGGGTCGGAGATCTATTCGAACGTATTGCCAGCATGGAGAACCTTGAGGAGGCTGACAGGAAAGCTCAGAAGGGTAAGTCGGGTCAATATGGTGTTGTCCTCCACAACAAGAATAAAATCCAAAACCTCCATGCATTACGAGACTCACTACTGAATCAAACATATCGAACTTCCCGGTACGATATTTTTAAAGTGTTTGAACCAAAGGAGAGGATGGTTTATCGGTTGCCTTATTTTCCCGACAGGATCACCCATCACGCAATCATGAATGTGCTGGAACCGATCTTCGTGAACTCGTTTACGGCCGACACCTACAGCTGCATAAAGTCCCGTGGAATTCACCTGTTGCTCAGGAAGCTCCGGCGGGATCTCACGGACGAGGCTGGCACCAGGTACTGCCTCAAATTCGATGTCAGAAAGTTTTACCCCAGCATCGATCACTACACACTTAAAGGATTGCTTCGGAGAAAGTTCAAGGATCCTCAGCTGTTGTGGCTCCTGGACGAGATCATTGACAGCGCCCCGGGACTTCCCATTGGTAATTACCTGAGTCAGTTCCTGGCTAATTTCTATCTGTCATACTTCGATCACTGGTTGAAGGAGGAAAAGGGCGTGACTTATTATTATCGTTACTGCGACGACATCGTCATTCTGGGTGCCGCAAAGCCGGGCCTTCACGCGCTCCTGGAGGACATTAAATTGTACATGGAAGAGCTCCAGCTGGAGATCAAAGAAAACCACCAGGTCTTTCCTGTAGCCTCCCGCGGAATAGACTTTGTCGGATATGTGTTCAGGCATTCACACGTGCGGATTAGAAAAAAGATCAAGCAGAATTTTGCCAGGAAACTAGCCAGGCATCGTGAGCATCCGTCTACGGCCTCATACCTGGGATGGCTGAGTCATTGCAACGCACGGCATCTTACTAAGAAACTCATTGGTGCATGAAGAACTTCAGCGAGTTTAATATCAAGCCGAAAGTAAACGCGTTCGTCGGCGAGAAGATCCAGCTACAGCGCATACTGAATTTGCGCGTCACGGTTGTTGCCTTTAAAATCGAGCCATCAAAGAAAAAGGCAGGTACTAATTTGCTGACACTGCAAATTGAAAAGCACGATGGCGAGAAGCGCATCGTATTCACCGGGTCCAACGTGCTGATCGACCAAATCGAGCGGGTCCCGAAAGATTGTTTCCCATTTGAAACGGTCATCAAGAAGGACAATGAGTTTTACGAGTTCACTTAAATACCAATATCAAAACCGGAGTGTGTAATGGAAATCAATCCTGAAAAGAAACGAGTCTTCACCATCGAGGCCATCACCAAAAGCAAATTTGAACATCGTTTTGGCGACAAGACGTCCAGGATACTGGAGACTAAAGTGAGAATAATTCCTATGGGCGCTCTCGATGTCTCACAGTATGTAGAAAAAGGTGTGCCTAATGAGAACGGTCTCAATACAGCGACGCGGTTGTTTCTGCTGGGTATATTTGCGTGTTTCGGAACGCTCGTGCAAAAGTATGGTGTGGATAAGGCTGCTTTGATCGATTATCTTAAAGCCAAACTTGACGAGATGTCCGCGGGGAACTTCGTCACCGGCGATGGTGATTACGACGAGTCACCGTGAGCGTTTCCGGATTCTGATTACTATTCCTCCGCTTACTGCCATGCCACCATACACACGGCCATCGGGTGAAACGACAAACCCTGGACCTCCTGCAAAGCCAAACTGCATCAAGCGGGTATTTTGCTTCTGCACTTTTTGTAACGCGTGAATTCCATATCGGAGATTCTCTATTACGGAATCCTGCGTCAGATGGTAGAGGCTGTCCGTTGCCTTATAAGATGAGTCCTGGGCGATGATCTCCAGGATCTTCTCTTTCTGCCAGCGGATCAACATCGAATCAATCACAAAGGCTGTATCAACTTCATGGATGGTTTCTCGGATAGTCTTCACGCGCGGATGATTCCTCCACCAGTCAGCAACAGCAATAAGACTGTCGGATTCCTTTTTTGCCGCCTGCTGGATCGACCTGGAAAAATTCCGCTCCATGGCCAGCCTTCCCTCGAGAACCTTCGCTCTCGACGACAGAATTACTCCAACTGTCGCAACCGAGTCATAGCGACGCTGCAGCGCGGAGGTGCGATCGGAAATACCGCAGCTCCTCACAACACACATCGCGATCAGCGCGCCGGCCAGTATCCATAATACCGGCTTCATACGAATAGCAGGCGGCCGAAGATTTCCACAAACGCCACACACTCCACCTTGTAGGTGATATTCGCGGGCCACCACTTGCGCATAGCCGCCGTGGTGATCAGCAGGACGGGCACTGGGACCCACCGGCACCAGCGGCCAGCGTCCTCTACAAAGATGGCGGCAAAACCAAGGCCGATCGCCAGTATGGCGAACGAGTAATGCAACCGCTCCACCTTCGGGTCTTTATAAGTGGAGGCAATGGATACGCAGAACATGAAAAATCCCGCGAGTGTGAGCAGCAGCTTGGTGGTATGCGTGTATGGATAGACTGATTGAAGTACCGCGCCGGCACAGATCGTCGCTGAAAATATGGTAAATGCGCTGGAGAAGTCGTGCTCCATCCAGCGGTACCAGGTTTCTGAAATACTTTTGGTCATCCCAAATCGCGCGTGCGACACTACCAGGTAGCCGACAAAGCATACGATCGTTCCTACACTCACCTCGTTCATTTTCCTGTCTGCGCTTTAATTGTTTCGTCCTTTCGTTGCGAGCTCTTCGAGCTACCGAAATAGTAGCCCACGACTGCCATCATGGCCGCGTCGATGATCCCGGTAAAATGATTGAATACATCCCGGTTGTGCTCGGGAATGTCCACGTACGCGAGCGTAAAGCTGGTAAAACAAAATACCGAGACCACCCCCATACAAACAATGGTTTTGATCCAGTCCACACGGTCGATGAGGAACATGACCGTCTCTCTCAAAAAATCGCGTATACTCATACCGTTATAAATCCGAGCAGCTTGAGCCCGTTGGGAACCTTAAGCTGCACTTTCCTGTCTTTCTCTGCCACGATGTATCCCTCTGGACCGCCTTCATCATTGGTATTTCCTTCGATGCTTTTGAACGTATGCACATCGATAACCTTACTGACCACGCCAGCATGACCGAATGGCTGGGGCGATCCGTAGCGGATCCGTTGCCAGATCACCAGGGCATCCAGCTGCGGAACGTTGCCTATCAGGTGGCCTGCATCCCTGAAGTTTCTGAACGTTTGAATCGTGGAGGCGGAAAAAAGCTTGTCTAGCTCGGCGAGTCTTTCAGGATAGGCTTCCTTGAATACCAGCTCGGTGAAGTAGGCGCACCAGGCGTGCGTCTTTTGAAAGCCAACTTTCTGCATCTTGCGTTCGAACTCCACGTCAGTGAAACCCATGTTTCCGGGTTTCTCCGTCTGGCCAATATATTGTCTTGCGATCTCGTAAGGTCTCATCTGAATAGGGTCTTAAAAAGGTTCCACAAAATTTCAATCAGCAGCATTCCTCCGACGCCGATCATGCCCAGCTTCCAGTTGAACTTCTCCAGCTTGGCAACGCGCCGATCGAGAATTTTAAACTGTTCTTCGTCCTTGGATTGACGCTGCACCAGTCCGAGCTGATCATTGTCCTTGTCGCCGTATAAACCGCGGACAACGCGGGCCAGGTCGCGCATCATTTCATCGAGTTTTCGGTTGATCTCAAAATCAACATTGTACTGCGCCCTCTTGAACTCGTCGAGGGATGTTTGAATGTTTTGAATTGCTTGTTCTTGTTCCACGTCGGGCTTTTTTGGTGCCATCTCCTCTACCTCAATTGTTTACAAAATCCCGCCCGGTTTCCCGGCCCCTCAGCAATTGGTCGCGATCCTCAACCTTTTGTCCTTTTTTATATCCGGGCGCAAAGGTTGCGCCCTTTTCTACGATTCAAGCCGGAAGCCAGCCCTTAGACAAGGTTGGCTTTATTTCTATACTTCCTCCGGTCATTAGCCGCATACCTGTGGGCCGCCGTGATCTCTGAGGGCTTGTATCCAAGGTCAGACAGGTGATTCTTTATGACTCTCTCAAGTTTACTTGAAATCATCCTGTCATACAGCGTTGATACCTCCTCACGCTCGATCTTTATTGCCGTTCGAATTGTCTTTGCTGATAACCGCGCAATTAACATTCTCCACATGCGTGACTGACGCATTCGTCGCAACGTAACAGCTGCCCGCGCTATCTGCTTTTCGTAGCGTTCGCGCCTCCAGCTGATTACCATCAGTCTCGCTTCCTCGACATCCTGTAAGACCTGCTCCGTCATCATTTAGGCGTGTACGTTGTTACCGTGAACCTGTCAACCACCATCTGCGCCGAAGTGGTTATAGTCACTGTATGCGTTCCAGGAGGGAGAATCACAGAAGACCAAGACTCTAATCCCCTGTCCTTATCCGATCCGAACGGGGCTACTCCGGCATTGATTGTCACCGCCGCGCCGTTGTCTACCTTGATTTGATATTGCCCATGACCGCTGTACCGCTCGCTCCAAAAGCGAACCTTTGTTTGCTTGTCTGATGTGTAGGTGAATGTCGCGCTGCGCGTGCCTCCCGTCGTCCCATAGTGGAAGTCGCCATTGTAGAACTTAGCTTGATTAGCGCCTACACTCCACCCAGACGAATAGACGATAGCTGTGTGGTTGTTGTTGTACTCAACGGTGGTGCTGTCGAATCCAAGAACCTTCTTCTGTCGGATGATCGTGTAGATGTATTCGTCTCCGACAGTCTTGGGCTCGACTATCATAGTCACATACCCTTTCGCGTCGAACACTATGGTGTCGTGGTTTCCTAACCAATATAATTCCTGAAGGCGCTCAATGCGCTGTACCTGCCCGTAGGCGAGGGAGGTGAGAAACAAAAGAATTGCTGTTAGTCTCATGGTGTATGTGATGATGAAAGTTCGGTTGCTTCATAAATGGCAGGCGCGAGTTTAGCGTTGCCCTGATCGTTAGGATGAACGGCGTCGATAAAGTCACCGTCCATTTGTTTGAGTAGTCGCCACGGATTGACGAATATTATATCGTATCCCTTTTCCCGAAGTTTTGGAATCAGCACCGCGCATTTTATATACATCAAATCCTGCGAGCGAGCGCGTCTGTTCGCATCGTCGTGCTCCGTCTCACCAACAACCACGAAGCGCACTCCGGGAATATCTCGTTTGTAGGAGAACATCAACGTCTCCCAGTCGGTAACCTCAAGGTTGAAACCCGCCTCTGAAGTCATCGCGTTCGTGCCTATGAAGTTCACAATTATATCCGCGGGATAGGTGCCATTGACAGACAAGATGCCCGGCGGTTCACTAAGCAATGTACCTGAGTATTTGCCATTGAATCCGTAGTGATTGATCGGCGACGACCCCTGCGATCCAATCATTGTAGCCGCTGAAATATTCGGACTCAAGTCGAGCAAATCGCGGTAATCCTGTCGGAATCCAACACCGTTCTCGCTAAATCCACCAACAACACGCGAGTCACCATCAATGCGGATATCGAACGTAGTGAGCGGTGACAGTGCCGACGGTGTTACATCGCTCGGCCAGTCTTCAGGTCTCCATCTATAGTTGAATGCCTGGTTGATTGAATTCACAGTCAATGTGCCTGCCTTCGTCATGGTCACCGAACCCCCGACGCGATCCACCCAGTTGGCATTACCCGACTCGCCAGCGAATAGCAACTCAATCCCATCCTCCTGTACATAAACATTGTTCCTGGTGGATTGATACGATGCCTCAACCTCGTTATCAGTCATGCCTGTATAGTACAACGCCACGGCCAAAATTCCACCGGTGAATGCGCTGCCACCTGAGAGCCCACCTATTACCAGATCATCCGTTGATGTGGTGATGCCTGAAAGTGCTACCACAGTATTTTCCTTGTGCCCGTTTCGATATGAGTACATGAAGCCGTCCCGGATGACAAAGTGATAGATACTAATATCATCCTCTTTCTCACTGAAGGTAACGTTACGGCTTCTCTTCACCGTGTTTGATCCATCGCGCACACGCAATGAAAGGTCAGAACCGGAAGCATTGGCCACGGCTTCCACTGCCCAACCGTTGCCGCTTACCGCTGCCGTCTTTCCGAAGATCACCATTGAGGCCGTTATGAACACCGGACGCACGACGACTTTCACGGTCATCGCGGTGGTGGCGTTGTAAGCTGATCCAGCCGCATACGAAAGCCGGTTTGACGACGACCAGCCAGTGATATTGTTGATGTTGATTGTCGTTTTGCCGACGAAGTTGTTGGCTACGAGTTCATCCTCGTATCCGAGTACGTTTTCCCATGTAGCCAGATTACGCTTACGTATAGGATTTTTAGAGTTGAGGAATGTTGGATTGTCAACGTTACTTAAATCTGCGTATGAGAGTTCCGTTGTGTTGTCCCATCCTGTGGCCGCTGTAAGATCTGCATCTCCGGACGGGTTAGGCATGACTTTAGTTTCTGCGGCATTGTGCCAGTTGCCAGCGATGTTCCTGTTTGTCGAATCGCCGCCTCTTGGACGCGGAAACTTCACAAGCAGAAATCCACCTTGAAGCGTTCCACGGAAGCTGTTATCTGCATTATACTTCGTGCCTATCAGTGCAGTGTTTGAGGAATCAAGTATTTCAACTTCTTTCAAAATCCCGACGTTGGAGTTCGCCGTACTGGTCCGCATCAATTGGCTAATGGTGACACTGTTGGTGTCTGTTACTGAGGCGTTGCCATCCATCAAAAGCGTGAATCCATTGATAGTAGCGGTAAACGTTCCGAGCGCGTCACGCGTGAAGATGATTGTTGAAAACGTGTTGTTAGCCCATCCTACAGTAGCTGCGTTGTCTGCACATGTTATCGCATACGTTGTGCCGGCATTTAGTCGCACCGTACCAGTAATTGCACCTGATGAACTACCAATGGCGAACTGTGTGTTGGACGTCGCCGTTCCTAGCAAGTCTTGAGTGGTCGCAATGTTGTCAGGCGCGTAAACTACTTTGATTGAAAACTTAGTGGCCCCAAAAACAATATTGCTCGTAAGCGTTACGTATTGGTTTGTTGCCGTCATACGACCTAAGTGGCTAAACCCTTGCTTCAGGTTATAATGATACGTGTCTTGCGTAGCCGACGTCCAATCAATAGAACCGCCAGTAACATTGAACACTAGTTCCGTCGTTGCGTTGTCTGTTGATACCTGCGCTCCTGCGCCCTCAGAAAAAGGAATAATAGAACCGTTGCTCAACACAACATTGAACACCGTTCCCCCTGACGAGCAAATGATCGTGTTTCCGGAAACAGAAATAGCCGCCGTTCCTCCATTGCTTACGACGGTTATTCCGGCTAATGACGTTGTCGATGTCAATACCGTGCTTGTGGTAATCGTGCCGCAATGTGACTTAACCAAAAGACCATGATTGTTGTTACCGCTGCGGTCGTTTATCTGTGATCCGGTGAAGCCGGTTGAAGTAAACAGCCACTGCAAGTTGTCATTACCCGTAAATACCGGCAGGTCTCCAATGCTGTTGGTTACGGCTACGTCTGAGAACGACGCGAGGAAATTACCGTGAACGTCTTTTATACCCGACCCGTCGCCGGGGTTAACGTATGAAAGCAGCGGCGTGTCGTCATCCGTAATGTTTGCACTCAGGAACAATTGAATAGTCTTGGCACCTACGTCAACAATTTGTGACGTTACAATCGGCATACTGGCCACATCTTCTATCGTCCATTGCAGGTTGCTTGGCACCTGATTGCTTATGAGTGAGGCATCCGATAGCTGAACCGTTATAACGTTCGGCGTGGCGTTCTCCACGATGATTGATGCCACGGTAGGTGCATCAGAATCAGAGTCAGACGGTATAGCAATAAGAGAGTGAAACAAACTCATTGTCCGAAGTTTTTAACTACCACAAAATAAGCAGTTCCAAATTTTCGAATGCTTACATAATACTTGTCTCCTGATGATCCTGCGAGTGCTGCCGTATTATCACCCGATGCTACACCTTCAGAAACACAAAGACATGCAGAAGGGAACGTGCTCGCCAAAGAAGTATTTGACAGCGTTATCACGCCCTCGGAATGGTCACCTACAAATGAGAATGTGAATGTCCTTGTACTGGCAGAAGTTGCAAGCGTCCATTTATCTGAAGTTATGTCAACTGTAGAGCTATCCGATAATGCCACGGGTGCGGGATCAATATTTCGAATCTGCCCCATCATCAAATACCCGCCGTTGCCGCCGTCCAACGAATCGCGATACATAAGGATATATCCCTGCCCCGCTACGATGTCACCATCTCCAGCTTGGGTTGAAGGGTCTTTGAATATCTTCTTTGCTCCCGTTGACTGATTGTCCAGCGTTGCGGCCCCGGTACTTCCAGCGCCAAACACAATCCCATACATGTAGCCAGAAGTCAGAACCGTTCGCGGAGATCCAGTGTTGACCGTGTAGCTGTTCGTTCCGCTTGTCGTGCCCACAGGTATAACCGAGTCGGCGTAACGCTTCACGCTCTGCTGCGTGGGTACTTTCGTGTCGGAGTTTGAGGACATGTTGTCCTCGTCGACAATGTCTTCCCAGAATAGAGTTGAATCGGCTTCGTCGATGACATTGGTTCTCACCCGATCTGAGTTTATCGCCTTCGTTGTATTGGCCTTGTATAAACCGGTATCCGGGTCGACATACTTTGTTTTTAAATTTGCTCTTGTTAACTGCGCCATATCTTTCTACACGTTAAAATCATCACTAAACTCGTTTGAGAATTCTCCCAATAAAGGAGGGCTTTCACCGTCTTCACCTACAAGGGTTTCTTCCAGTTCGAAGTCATACTCTCCACTCTTGTCGTCGACAGAATATCTTGTGAACCGGTACTTCCTATTGTCCCGCGTGTCCACCAATGAATGGATGTAGCCTATTTGAATATCAGCTATGCCGGATCCTGTTAGCACGCGTTTCCCTTTCTCTCCATGAGCGATCAGGTAGCCCAAATAGATGTTTAATAATTTCTGCCTCTCATCCGGCACGCTGTCTCTGAACCATCGCTTTGTATAATTGCCATCGGCGAGACTGAAGAATCCATTGTAGATGTACTCCGTTCCAACCATTGCGGGAGTGTCGCCGTTGAAGACCTCCTCTTCAAGGATCGACTCATTCCGCGTTGTTATCGTCTCGGAATATTCAAGCGATTCAGGGGGGTCGATTAAGTAAAAGCCAGGCATTCCCAGGTTTGGCTCTACAGCGAACATGGATATGCTCACATTGTCAATGAGAATCTTTTCAACCAGTGGATCACTACCGGTAGGGTTGTACTCAGCTATCTTGACCCATTGCAGTGGGTTGGATACAGAGTGATAATCATTCGGTCTGATTATGCTTGGCTCGTTCTCAGCCTCCGTGTTGTGCTGGAGTTCATAACTCAGCGTATTGCTACCGATAGCCACATAATATCTCTTTCCTTCTATCGAAGGCTCTGTTCCCATTTCCGTGACCACATCGCGGAGCTGATCGAACGTTACAAAGTCTCTCCCCTTGTGATTGTGGAAATACAGACTTAATTGAATGGTGTAATTCTCCGAAGTTGCAGGGCCAGGGAAATTGAAATTCATGAACTCGTACGTCTTCCATGAGTTGTACTCTGACACGTACAGGTCGTTGATCCTCGACACGTTTGTCGTCGGCCTCACAGATAACGGTCCCGTTGGGGGGAACCAATCCCAGAAATCCCCAGTGTCAACGTCGGTGAATCGGAGCCTCCAGCCCATCCAAATCCACCCCACCTTGTAAACTGGAGACATCCACACCTGAAACTTCAGCTTGAATGAGGTGCCGGCGTTCTCAAAAACATTCCCTGTCCCGACATCGGCGCCGATGCTAATAGGCAAGGCGTTGGTCGTTAGCTCATTTAAAGCCTGATCACTTCCTGCCGTCCACTGGAAGAAGAAGGCGCTTTTTGAATTTCCGTTATCAACATTTTCTCTCCCTGCAGTAATGCCAGTCTGCGCAGGGAATAAATTCCAACCTCGAAAGAATCCTGTTGACTTATCGATGTCTGTTCCTTCAAAACCTCCGGAGTCAACCATGTTGTTGTCTTTGTCCAAAACATGGATGATCGTGATCTTACCGTATGGCCGTGTTGAGCGCACCATTTGCCTGCGCCGTGTCCAGCACATACGCGATGTGTCTTTAGGAAATCCCAACGTTTTCCGGCCAGCTAATGAACTGTTGCTCACATAATCGCCATTCTTGTCGAAGACGCGATACTTCAGTGTAGTGTCAACGGCCTGCTCCCTGGTGCGGATCCACCATACGCCTAATGATTGAATCAGTTCTGCGCCGGTGAATGGCTTGATCAAAGCCGTTATAACTTCGTCGCAATTTTTTCCGGCGTAGTTCTCTGCCTTAATGTATGACTGCGCCAACGGGTCATCCTCCGGGTCGGTGGTCATGTTCTCTTCGAAAATGTTCACACACGATCGAAGTTCAAGTGATACCGGCAGCTTCTTTAGACATTCTGAAATTATCTTGATAGCGGACATGAACCCGAAGTATTCCTCGCCGCTGTCCATTAGGAATGGCTTGCCTTTAAGTACTCCGAGACCGTCGACAGCCTTTAAGGTTATAGTGTATGGCTCAAATATGTAAGGCTCTTCATAGAACTCACAAGTGATATATCCGGTCCATTCAAGAACCCAACCTGACCCGAAGTCAAGGTACTTCTTTAGAATGTGGCTTCTGTCTTCCCCGTCTCGTATCTCGTTGAATTTGCCTTCCTCACCCTCACGTACAAGCAATTGAACCTCCGCCATTGACGGAACGCATTGTGTATTATCGTCCTCGTTGTACTCCATCCGGAAGGGCACATCACCGCCATCAATTGGTTCTACGCTTCCTGTGTAGTCGCGCTGCTCGATGTCAAGGCGGGTTTTGTATCCTTCCGGCTTCTCCTTATCATACTCCATCCTCCACCTCGGCCCGTAGGTGAAGTCAATGCCTACAAATACATCTGCCTGGGCCGAACACCCGCCGGCATCTTTGGCGTATACTGTGTAGCTTCCGGTCTCCAGTCCGGTGAATGGCGAAGCCTGTCCGGTGCCATACGCAAATCCAGGAGTAAGCGAAAATTCAATTGTCCCATTGCTCGACGTCGCCGTTATGGCTATTTGCCCATCCGATGCGCCGACAGTACTCTCGTTTGTAACCGTATACCCTGTGATCGTAAGGTCGCAGACGATAACAGCACAGCTCGGGTGATCTGTCGCGACATGATATTCCGCATAGGGCCATTCGCTTTTCACCGTGTAGTAAACTTTATCATCACCGTCACAATACCACGGATCCATGAAACCACCCGACGAAACAGTAATTCCATCGCCTACCAGGTTAGGCCCTCCCGATGGCTGTCCTATGTAATTTCCACCGGTTGATGCATCCCACAATTCAGCGCGTATAGTCGCGCCGTCTCCGATTACACGGATGTATTGACCGGTGAGGTACATCCCGCCACCGCCTACCCCGGAGGTTATGTAATGCGCCTGTATAAGTAGGTCTGCCATTTAGCCTGTTATCTGCTTTGCTTTTGCTGTTCTCTTCTGTACCAGGTCAATGTCATTGCCGCTGACCTTGCCTTCGACCTCTACCAATACTATTTGCTCCGATGGTCCCAGGGGCGTCATCCTGTCCGCTCTGTCCGTCGTTGGCGTCGGAATGCTTCCAGATACAGACTTTGAAGGGCCACCGATTTTTGCGAACATGGCAGATATTGCAGCCACACCGGCAGCGGCCAACGCGATGGCTACCGGAGGCGGTCCACCCGAAGTGGCCGCACTGGCGATGATCCCACCCAATGCGCGCGCGAGGAATGTCTGTAATAGCTGCGCCGTGAGCTTCTTCATCGCGTCAGCGAAACTCATTTGTCCGGAAATGGCCTGGCCAAGAGATTCGCCTATTACCGATCCGTATTCCTGAGCAGCAGCAGCGGCCTCCATTTGCTTTTCAATCTGGAGTTCCCAGGCTTTGGCCATCTGCTGGTTTTCGTTGTATGCGATTATTCCGGTCTCCTGATATTTCTTTTGAACAGCATCGAATGCCGCTATGGTTTGGGACATGTCCGGCGGCTCAACCGGTGGTATTTCAAACTTCAATCCCTCAGGAGTGGCGATATCAAGAGGATCGGCAGATACTGTTCCAGCCTCAGCGTTGATAACCTTCTTTCCGAAGCCTGAAAGGTTCTCTGTGGTGGAGTTTAGAAGATCGAGTTCTTCCTTGAGCTCTTTGATCTTATCGTTGAATCGTGCGATCTCTTCAATAGAAAATGCCTTCTTCTTTTTCTCCTCGAAATCTTTGATAGTTTTTTCGAGCAGCCCGATAATACCCAACTGCTCGGTGACAACTTTGGTAGCTTCCTTTGTCGCGTTGACGTTGGCCGTCTGATCCTCGTTCACTCCCTGAATAGTGAGGCCGAGGAACCCATAGGTTTGCTGCAGTTCATCGATGGCCTTGTTTAGTTCGAGGACCGTATCGATGTCGCCGCGCTCCTGCGCTTCCTGGCGTTGCTCGTTGAGTTTCCGCAGCTGCTCTGTCGCCTGCTCGATGACTTTTCCTTGAAGGGCGGTGAGTGCTTTTGCCTCGGCTTCCAAGTTGCTGGCCAGTTCGGTATCTCCCTTTCTTCTGGCCTCATCCAGCCTGGCGTTAACGATGGCTATCTTTTCGGCAATGTCGTCCAGTGGCTTGCCCACCTCAGAAGTCATCGCCTTAACAACGCCGGCAATACCAGCAATTGCTCTTGGTACAGTGCTTAGGGCAGTAAGCCACATGCTCACCAACTTGCCGACGCCCTTCTCCTGGTCGGAGAGCATTTGAATGACTGAGGTGCCGGCCTGAACAATGTCACGCAATACAGACGCGCCGCTACTCATTGTAAGGACAAACCCTTCGTATGCGCTGTCGAGTTCATCAAGATCTCCCGACAGATTGTCTCCCATGATCTTGGCCGCGCGTTCACCTGCGCCGGCAGCGTTGTTTAGGGCTACCGTTAACTCGTCTGTTTTCTTGGTGTTTTCCGCGAGAACCAGGAGAGAAGCGTATGCCGTACGACCTACTTCGCTCATGGCCTCAGCGCCGGTTAAACCTTTGGCAGCGAGCTTTGCAATTCTTTCCGAAAGGTCGCCAGACTCCGACCCGAGGTCGGAAATAATCTTACGAAGTGACGTTCCTGCCTGTGAGCCACGGATGCCGGCGTCGGCAAGTGTACCGAGAAGCGCCGTGGTCTGCTCAATGGTGAGTCCCGCTTGTTTTGCTACCGGGGCGACGTACTTCATCGCCTCTGAAAAGTTTTCAAGACCCAGGGCGCTCTTATTGAACGACTCGGCCATCACGTCTACGACGCGCTTGGTCTCATTGGCGTTTAGGCCAAAGCCGCGGACAGTTGAACCAGCCACGTCAGCGGCGCGCGCCAGGTCGGATCCTGTCGCTATCGATAAGTTGATTGTTGCCTCTGTGGCGTCGAGTATTTCCTGTGTGGAAAAACCAAGTCGACCAAACTCGGTCTGTAGCTGTGCTACTTCCTGAGAGGTGAATTTTGTTGTGCGCCCAAGTTCAAGCGCTGATTTCCGAAGCCTCTCGAATTCAGAATCTGTCGCGCCGGTGATGGCGCGAACCTCTGACATCTGCTTCTCAAAGTCCTTGATGATGTTGATTCCGCCCTTGAAGACAGACAGCACGCCAGCTATACCGATACCAAGCCCGATCTGGGAGAGTAGCTTGTTGGTGGCGCTGACTGACTTTTGAAAACCTGAGATTTGCTTCTCAGTAGAATTCAAAGCCTTATTGAGTTCTACCGTGTTACCGGCGATCTGAATCAGGAGCTTGCCAAGAATGGTGTTTGCCATTAATTCAGATTAAACTTTGAACCCAATAACTTTTTAGCAGCCTTCAGTGAAGGCTTCGGAGCATTATCATTTTTCTTGTCGTCGCTGGGGAACCGGATTATCTCTTCCGGATCAATGGCCTTAGCGCCTTTTTTACGATGGGCATTCCTGTAGTCTGCCACCTGCACGCGCCAACGCTTCCACTTTGCTTCCTCTATTGCCCTGCGCTCATGCTGACGGTACAAGTACCTGTCTATGTAGAGGCTTATTTCGTACCATGACAGCTTCCAGAATTTTTTGTGGCTAATGCCGACGCGCGACACAGCGAAGTGGTACAGTTCAGCTATGCCGCCACTGGCTCCCCCGATTGTTGCGCCTCTCCGTCGGTGTATATTTTGATAGACTCAGCGTATACACGCGCACATTCATCTGGATTTCTGTCAATCAAAAGCGCCGCATCGCCCAGGTCTACCGTTTTGCCGTTCTTCGCGTAGTAATTGTGCGCCATCAACCCTCCATAGAAGTATTGCAACATCGGCGTTGCTCTGCCGGTGGCGATCTCCTTGAAAATTTGGTAGATGGTTTTTCCGCTGATCTCTTCGGTGTAGCTGGTGGACAACATTCCAAATCGGAGTCCGACTTCCTGTCCGTCCACCTGCACCGTGAATATTCCTGAACCCTTCATAATTAGGTTGTTGTTGACCGGATCAAGTCACCATCTCCTTCGAAAGTGAAGCTGTACGTCGACGCTCCATTCAATGGACCTGTGACTTCCCACTGTGTGCAGCGAGCATAGCCGCGATAGTGAGTTGTTCCCACTACCTCGGTGCCGCTCGTATTGGTGACGGCCACCTTGATACCTACCTGCGCACCGGATTTCAATTGATCGAAAATTTCATCTGGCCCAAGCGTTGAGTCGAGATCCCAGAGACCAGAACCAGATACAGTCCACGACAATGATCCGGACAGAACCTGGCGTGCGCCATTGTTGTCCTTACATGTCGCCTCGATTACTTCCTTGCTGGCTGATAATGTGCAGCTATCAGTACATCCGATCGCCACATTGTTCAAGAACACCAGTAACTGATTGCCATTTAAAATCATAGTCGTGTTTGTTTTCTTTCCCCTCTATTCTTTCGGCCTGAAGAAGTCTGTCTTTACTTTTTTCTTCGGCGGATATTCCCCACTGTACACTTCTGCGCCCTTACTCTCTATCAGCTTCCTCGCCCAGGAGAGACTGATGTTCACTATTTGTCCTATAAAATATTTTCTGTCAGGTGTTGTTAAGCTCCTAAGTAGTCTGACCCTCATAAACGATCGCCTCCACAGAAATCACTTTCGAGTATGCTTTGTAGTCGTCGACGTATCCGGCGTCGCGCCTGTTCGTCACCGTTATCTTGCTTCTAAACTGAACCCCGTTTACGGGACTATCTACATCCGCCTCAAACAACACCTCTTCGATAGCCCCGCAAATGGAATTGATTTCGTCGTAGTCAAGAGAATAAACATGCAGCTCGTACTGATAGGTGAAAGTGTTGGGCCGCTTGCCCTTGCACAGCTGCGGGATCCGACCGTTCTCCCATACCGTCACCAGGGGAAATGCCTCCTTCTGTGTGGCGACAACAGGATATACTTTTGTTGAAGTACCATCGTCATTGGTTGTTGTCGACGAACCAATGAGATTTGATGTTGTCGGACTGGTCGCCAGTAAGTATGTTATCCCCTTAACCATTTTTAATCATTTTCTTAAGATACCTCTCCAGGTGAATCGACAACTGGCTTGTTATCGATCGCTCTACATTTCCCTTTTCTTGCTCCCATGCCGGCTCCACGAATGGCTTCTTCGGCATTATACCTCTGTATGCTCCGGTGCTTTTTGTCGTCCGTGGCTGTGTCCCCTTCTCAGACAAGTGCGCCACATTGCCGCCATATCTTCCGCGCCTCGGACCAACCTGAACCTCTCCGACCAGTGAGGCCTTTGTGAATGGGGGTTTGATGGTCGCAATGGACTCCGCCGTCTTTCCGCTTCTAACCGGAGCGAGTCTGTGTTCCCTGTACACAAGCGATAGCGCAGCCGTGGCGTGCACCTGTTGCAGAAACTTGTGCTGGAACAGACCATCCATTCCGCGGATCAGGTCGTCGAGTTCCTTTACCCCGAGTACCGATATTTGGGCATTCATGTCGCGAACTCATTGTTAAATTCCTGATCATTGAATTCCCCTACATCAATAGGGTTGCGCTCATTGTCCAGGTATGAGGCAATCACTTGCAAATAGCCACCGCGTTGCATTCCCATTTCTGCAATGGAGACTATCTCGTACACGCGGTTGTTCCAAACTATGCGGTTCGTCTCGCTGATGTCCTCACGATAAACCACCACGAACTCGGTGTTCTGCATGAACTTGATCTGGTCATTGACGACCAGCTCGCGGCCATTCATTTCACGCTTGCGTGCGAATACCGTTGGATACTCATCGATCGGCGTCCAGGATTCAATCTTGTCCTGGTTGGCTCCTCCCCGGGAGTACACAGGCTTCACGAATGTTATCGACCGGTCCAGTTCGCCGCGTCGTATTACTGCTTGTAGCATACTGCAACGCCTTTGTTTTTAAACTTTTCCCACGGCCAGATATTCGTTTCGCTTTTAAAGTCCATGGCGAGCATGCCTTCATAAGGCACGATCGTCGGCATGACCTTCGCCGCGATAAGCCTGTCCATCATACCATCGTCGAGCATTCTGTTGCGCTCGGGATTGTAGAGCTTGCCCTTCAACCTCTCCACCACGTCGCGCCTGATGCATTTGCCGATCCCGAGTACAGAGAACCCGTAACTGTATTCGCGCGCTTCCTTCGTTTCGAAGTTCACGTACGTTACTTTTTCGATTCCGAAAAAAGGGTTCAGACTTTCAAAGAACGGCTCGTAGTACTTGTCCAGAAGTTCAGCTTTGATCACGTCATCGCTGTTCATCATCATCAAGTAATCGAACTCATGCCTCAGCGCATGAGTTATGCCTGTGTTGATCTTCGCTCCGAGTGGATCGTTGTCGGCGTACAGGAATTCAAACCCGTATTCCTCGCAGATCTTTTCGTAGTACTCTTCGCTGATCACGCACGTTACCTTCAGTTCGTGTTTCGTTTCCTGGACCAGCTTCACCAATCCATCGAAGCAAAAGCGCGTGACCTGAGGCCTTTTCCAGAGCGGTATTACAACCCGTATTCTCAAAAGCTATAGTAGAGCCTATGCGGGTGGAGTAAATTGTTTACCATCCCTGGTATTTTACTCGTGTCATTGCCGACGGCATACTGGCCACGATGCTCATGCATGTCGGTGATCAGAATCTTGATGGCATGCCTTATGTCATCAGGTATGGCAGCACGTTTCTCTTCATCGGTACCGGCGGCCCGATAGCCTGCTGTGTAGTTGGCTATCACGCTGCTCGGTCGGCCTTCCTTAAGCATCGGAGGCGTATAGTCGTATGCCAGGATAATGCGATCGTAAATCGCATCAACCCAGTAATCCGACGACGCGACCGTTTCGGTTAAGTCGTTTTGCCCCACGTATTGAAGTGATGAGACTGATAGCAGCGGACCATGCGGTAGAATTAACTCGCGGTCCCAACAGTCAGCATAAGCCCTCCAGGTCTGCACGATAAGGGAGCGGTTCAGATACCGCTCCACTTGAATTCTTGCAGCTTTGATCAGACCGGTGATGTATTCCTCTTGCCCGTTGATGATCAGATGCGCTTGCGCCTCCGCCACGGTTACAGGCTCGATGGTGGGACCGGTCTGTAGAGAGCCAATCAGCTTCATGCGTTGTTAGTCTGGATTAGGTACCAGCTACCTCGAGGAACTTGATCGGATTAGTTCCGGCGTTCAAAGTGTCTCCATCGATACGGAAGAACACAACGAACGCGGTCTGATCAAGATCCGCATACCGCTCATCGAGGCGAATTATTCGCATATCCCGCACCTGACGGATGATGTACTTGTGGAAGTCTCCGAACAGCATCGTCTTGTCGCCGTCATTATCAGTTGTGCTGCCACCCCAGAATATATCCATATCCTGGTTGATGGTGTACTTATAGCTGAACAGCGTCGACGGTTCACCTACACGCATGAGTCCAGGATCCCATACCGGAAGGTTTTGCTGATCCTTGATTTTCTTACACGCTGCCAGTACAGTGTCGTGGAACATGAACCTGGTGCCAGTCGATTTGCGATATGCAGGGTCCACTGAATGGATCAGTTTCACGATATCGTCATAAGCAAGTGCTGCGTCATCTCCCGTTGAGCCGCCGTAGACTGCTCCATTCAATACACCTTTCACTTTGCCCGATCCGTCGGCGCGGGTCAGATCCAGGTTCGTTCCACGCCAGATGCGTTCGACAAGGAGGCTTTTGATCTCCTCTCCGATGTTGAATTCAGAATCCTGGAGCAGCTCCGTAGGAATCTGGATCAGACCGGAGGTGTACTTGTAAGCCTCAAATTGCTGCTGACCAAACACGACCGCTTGTGCAGCCGTAGCGGCTGAAGTATTGATGCCGAGCTGATACGCCTTGTTGTTCGTATCATTCACCGTCGGCCAATCCATGACATTGCCTTTGGTAGTTCTCACGATGCGGGCAGCTTCCCACATTCCTCCGAACTCTTTCAGACCCTTCTCCAACTCGGCCATGAAGCCGCGGGGAATGGTGTAACCACCGCCGCTGGTGGTCACGGTTTGCTCTGCAGCGCGCGTGAGGCCAAAATCTTTCATAGCCTTCTGAATGAATCCGTCGTCGTCTTTTTCCTTCACCGCTGCGGGCATGATGCTGCGCAGTTCCTGAGGAACAGACCCCGTCATCAGGAAAGAGCGCATGGCCAGCTCTTCAGCTTTAGCACGTTCTTCCGGCTTGAGGTCCTCAATTTTCTTTACTCTGGGAGATTCAATTGGCTCACCAGATTCCTGCTCGATTTCGAGTTTCTCGATACGTTCAATTTTCTCTGCCTGGCGAATCAGCTCTTCAGCGTCCTTATCCAGTGCATCGAACTCCTTCTCCTGGTCAGCTGTGAGTTTTTCGGCTGAAGTCTCCAGGATCTCCTTCATCCTTGCTTGTTTCTGCTTCGCTTTTTGCCGAAGCTCTTTAGCTTTGATCGCCATGGTTATGAAATTGAATTATAGTTTCGTAGATAGTTCTCTGACGCGGCGCAACCTGGCAGCGTCCTTTGATTTTGTGTCTGTCTCTTCCTTTACCTCTCCTTCAACCCTTGCCATGATGTCGCGCAGAGACATGCCGTACACATCCTCTTTGGTGACATTGTCGGGCATGAAGCGCATGAGGTAGGCAAGTGCCCAGTCCTTTTGCACCGCGATAGAGCGGCCCACAGCCTCAGGGTTGGAAGGGATATTGACGATGGAGAACTCCAGGAGCTCTTGGCCCTGGAAGTAATAAGTGCGATCAATCTCGTTGCCGTTGGCATCGACTTCTTTCTTCCATTCACCTTTTCCAACTTCGAGGAATCCAACAGAGGTGGCGCGCAACGTGCCCGCTAACACCTTTCGGAATATTTTCTCGGCCTTCGGATTGATTTCGGCGGTTTCAAACTTCACCTCTCCGATGAGCAGCTTCTTGCCTTCGACCTCTTCGATCCAGGCGCGGCCGGATCCGATCACATCATCCGGATCATCCGGAGTGCATAGGTTGCCGCCATAAACATTATGCTGATATCCGACGATTGGGTTTCGATTGAAATTCTCGAGTGCCCAGCTGTCCATGTTGACAATGCTGCGATGTCGATCCTTGGCGCCGGAGGAGATGACAAACTGTATCGTTCGCGATTCCTCGGCCTTGGCACGATCGAATTCTCTTACTTCTCCGAATAAGAATTTTTTCATGCCGCTTCAGATTTTGGTTGGTTGTTGCCGTCGGTAGGCTTTGCGTTGATCGTTCGCACCGGCATCATGGTGCCGTTCATGAAGAACTGATTGATTTCTTCAGTGTCATCCATCGGCCAGCCTTCCTGCTCGCGCGGTTCAGAAGGTCTTAGGATGCCGGATTGTATCGCGGTACCGTAAACCTCAAAGCGGGTTTTGATATCACCCTTGATGAGATCATCCAGATTGAATTGAGAAGCGAATTTTTTACGCTCACCCATGAAGAAGAGCTTCCGATCGTGCTCTTGCTGAAATCTGATCGTCCATGGAACAATACACGTTTTGGCAAACGCGCGATCCATCGCATCAACATTGGCGTAGTTCGCCTCGTTGAGGTTACCGATCATGTGTGGCGGTACCCGGTACCAGCCGGCTATTTCAGTTTGATCGAACTTTTTGCTCTCCAGGAACTGGGCATCGTTCTGCGGAATGGTGAGTTGTTGGTACTTTACACCCTCCTCGAGCACGATTGTCTTGAAGCGATTCTTGGTGCCTTCGTTCGCCTTATCAAAAGATTCACGAACGTTCTTTGATTCAGTAGGGCCCATGGTGCCAGGCGTCATCAGGATACCTGAGGCTTTAGCACCATTCGAGTAGAATGCGCCCTCGTGGCCGATCTTGGCCAGAGCGGTTCCAAGATTTTCACGCTGAACCTCGATCGGCGACATGCCCAGCAGTCCGTTGGTGCTCACATTCTTGATGTGAATGATGTCCTCGGCGAGGATCACACGTGTTTCACCTTCGGAAGATCTGTGTTCGTAGTAAAGCTTGCCGCGCTCAGTGAGTTTCGGTGTCACCTGCCACGCCGGCAGGATCTTCAGCTCCTTCGCTGTGGCAAACCGATCGCGAATAATTTCAGCGTACGCGTTGCCCCAGAGCAGCGCGAAGGAAGTCATGCCCTGGATGTATTCGAATCGGTTGTAATTGGGAGATGGCTCTGCGTGCAGGAGCCAGTAGTTCGGGTGGCTGGTGTTGGCTCTCGTTGTCTTTCCGACTTTCTCGACGACTTCATAGTCCATCTGACCCATAGTCTCGGAGATCACCTTTACGCATGCGTAAACAGCCCCCACAGCCAACGCCTTCTCTTCCGAGACCCGGATGCCAGCGGACGTTTTGTTGCCATCTTCGAAAATCGCAGACAACGGCGTCGAAGGGTTTTCCAGAGACTGACGCAACGTGGCAAACTCAGCCTGGATCAGGCTGCGCAGCTCCTGCGTACTATGATTGCGTCTAAAAAAATCCCAGAATCCCACGTGCCTCACACAATTTGCGTGTAAAGGAAAATGTGAGTCGGGAGGAAGGACCGAAACTGAGTTTCGTTTTTGATGGAAATGAAAAAACCCGCATCGCTGCGGGCTTCTCTTCAAGGATGCAACTCTTTGAAGTTATTATTTAATCACGGCTTGTAGTTGCTTCAGCCGTACGGTTGCAAATATAAAGGTTATTCGGCGGATTTTTGCTTATCGGAAAGTGCCCTGAACGCATCAACAATCTTCTTTACCTGAGGAAGGACCGGATCAGGCACCCGAACGACGGTCGTTGAGTATGATTTAGTGTTGCGCGCGCCGCCCCAGGTGCTTTTCTTTTTCTTCATAAGTCAATCTTTCCAGCTTATACTGATGCAAGTCTCATTACGCGAACTAACGTCCTCCACCTTGTAACCATTTGCCCGGAGTTCTGCATACTGTAATGTGGTGAGGGGCGTGTAGATGTGCGTGAAGAGGTCACCCTTGTCCGCAAAGGTTTTGATGGCTTTGTATATTTCGGTCATGTCTGCGGTATTTGCGGCCTTGGCAATTTCCCGCGCTTCTGCAGCTTTCATTTTTCGATGTGTTGGTCATCCTCCCATTTCATATACGCGACAAACCAGTGCCACGCTCGATCTAACAACTTGTTTGTAATAATATGATGTTTCTCGCTGTCGAATTCTTGAGTGAACAAATGATGGACGCGAAGCGTGAATAACTCGTCGTCGTGCTGATAATGCCGGTAAGGCGACACACATTGCACGTGTCCTTCAGTAATCTCAATGATGGCCGTGGGGTCCTGTGTATGAATGATGGCAGAGGGCGAACCCTCTACCATTGGATTGTCGGCTATAAGGAATTTGGTGAGTTTCATACAAAATTATATCCATTTATATGCGCACCAATCTCGACCGCAATAGATTGCATATTATTGTAAACATCCCGGTCAGTTTTGAGGTCACTGAAATGAACACTAAACCCAGATCGTTTAGAGCCAAACGATGTTCTCCAGAATGTCTTTTTTGTTGCGCCGATAGTACCCCTCTTTCGCAACCAAAGATCTGAGGGGCAGCCATTGAATCCACCAAAATTTTCGAAAATTCCGCTGGGGGTTTTTACCTGGAAGTTTCTCCATTCCCAAACATCCGATGCGGATGTGTAGTCAGCATACATTTGCTTAAGGAGTTTGAACTGATCAGTTAAATCCCAAGTTGATAATATGTACGTTTTCATGATCTGTCGCCCTTTGGTTGGTTGCGTCTCCGTGTTAATTGATATTCAAATATACGTCTTTTATCTTGATTTGTTACATTTCAAGATAAAAAAGTGAAAATATTTCTTAAACCCCGAAAACAGGCCGGAAACGGCCCTGTTTACTCCACAAACTTTCCTTTCTCACATTTGTGCCTGAACCAATCGTGCGGATAGATCGCGATTCTGTTGGCGTATTGCTTCTGGTTGGCGAGGCGCTTTGTTCCTTCGTACTCATTGGTCCATGGCGACTCTTCAGGCTGCAGGCATTGCATAAGAAAATCTTTCCGCCAGATCGAGGGCTGATGGCTCACCAGGTACTTGCTGGTCATGCTAAAGTACACAGGGTAACCTCCGCCCTGCAGCGTGTACAACCTGGTCACCGGTGCCACCTGCAGGCGCAGCAGATCTTTGTCGACGGTGAGCTGCAGCAGCTGGCGCAGATCAGGAGGAGGTGCTGACGGCCACATGTCTTCCTGGATATAGAAGATGTACTCTTCGTCGATCTTCTTAATCAGCGATCGCAGGCGGTTGCTCCATTCGCCGGTGCCTGAGTACAGGTATTCGAACGGACCAAGCACGTGCGGCTTGTGATATGGCGTGTCGGTGCCCAGCAGCTGGCGATATGGAAGATCTCCGACGTGCGTGCGCCATCCGTGGAGGAATCCATCCCACAGCCACTCGTAGTTATTGAACGTGTGGCAAAGTACGGCGAGTGAATTCATCCCAGGTGATGAGGTTTAGAAGATCTTTTCTGTGTTTGCTGAAGAGTGTCCAGTCTATCTGGTGTACTGCGGAAAACAGGAAGTTGCCGCGAGAGGGCCGCACCACACAGCATCCGTTGTCGACATCGACGGTGAATTTGATTGCCTGATTTATTTCGCAGGCCACTTTGTAGCAGTCACCATTCCAGTGACCACGAGCTGACGGCCGCGGCACGATCGTGTGCTGTTGCTCCATCGGGTTACAATCGTGCAACACAATGAAGCCATGGGGCGAAAGCTCCTTGCAGGCGTTCGAAAAATCTTTCCGCACCTGGTCGGCCTGGTGGAGGCCATCGATGAAGATGAGATCGAACTTTGTTTCCCATGAAGAATTGACGAAAAGACGCGGGAAGCCGTCCTTGAAAAATTCGTCACTCGTCATACAAAATGATGCTTTCGCGCCGGGGTCAGGATCTACACTGACTTTGTAGGCACATCGAATTTTGTCGAAGTTCTGCGCCGGATTCTGTACGCCAATTTCCAGATAGCGGCCTAATCGATAGGTGTCAGCCAGGTGGTTTAATACGTCCGTTCTATTCAATCTACCCACCATACGTTTCGTTCAATGTTAATTTTTTTTCTGTACCTGAATTGTTCATTAACTGCGCGCACCACGCCTGGCCAGCTGTCGCAGTAGTCGTGGCCGGCGAGGATCCCGGAGGGTTTAACCTTCGGCCGCCAGGCGCGGATATCAGCAGTGACACTATGATAATCGTGAGCGCCATCCAGGAAGACAAGGTCAAGTGATCCGTCCTCCAACGAACGCGAAGCAACCACACTTTCGGACGGAATCACTTTGACCATATCACTCACCCCGCACGCCTCCATATTGTTCAGGAAACGATCGAGGAAATTGCCCAGATTATGTTTCTTATGTTCGAGACTGCCTTCAAATGTATCCACTGCATAAATAGTAAGGCTCTTGCCTGATTCCTTGGCGAGCGAGGCGAGATAAGCCACCGAATGGCCAAGCCATACGCCAACCTCAGCAACAACAGCGTGATCAGGCAGCTGATCAAAAACCTTCTTATAGAAGGCATGGAAGTCGCAGTATCCATGGATCTCTGAATAAATCATAAGAGTTCGAGTTTGTCGCTGAGATCTGTCATCATCAAAATCGGCTGCAGAGGACGCCGAAAGGTGTACTGTGACAAATAGATCCGGCGGGTTTTCTTGACCTGCTCAAGCTCCTCATCAGTCATCTCCCAACAGGTGATTACTTCGCCGTTGTCGTCATCCAGATCGAGGGCTGGAAGCGGATTGTATTGTGGCTGGTCCTTGCCAAACACAACATTTTGTCCGGGAAATGAAACAGGCCTCATATTGTTAATGCGTAATGGTAGCGACGGCTTTTGACGCCGGCATAAGGATCAAACACTGAGCCGGCGTCAATGAATGTGCAGGCAGAATCGCGGAAGCGATCGATAATAACTTCCGACATCATGCTGGCGCATAGGATGAAGACGATTGACTCATGCCTGATGACATTTTGTGTCACAAGCGTTTCTATCTCCCCGCAGATCTCTTCGTACTTAAGCCAGCAGTTGAGCGTCGGTATCTCGATATGGAGATGATAGAAGGGCAGCTTTTTTAAATGCCGCGGGCCTACGAGCACCACGAAACGATGCTTCATCGCCTGGACAAAATCCGGGAGGCGTTTCCGGATGCTGGCGTTGTGCAGCACGTCAGCATTGTATAGGTCAAGTCCGTGAAAAATATCGAGGTTGAGGCGCTGGCTGATAGACAGCGGCTGAATTCCTACCATGTAGCGCGCACGTTGCGTGGCATTATGCAGCGCCAATCCCAGATCAGAATAGTAATTGTGATGATCACAATTGTGGCCAGGCTTTCCGTTGATGCAATTGATCTCTCCATCGCCGTACCTGGCGAACTTGAACGGAACTTTTCGTTCCAGGAACTCCAGCATAGTGTCGAATGTCTCTAACCATGGCGGCAGGCCGGTTACGTCCCATGTGCCGTCAGCTCGTTTTATTGCTTCCATATTTTTTTAAGCGTTCTTCGTATAGTTGGCTACTCCACCGTTTGTGTTTGTGGGGGTGGTGAATAAATTCTCTGTTAGGATGCTGGCTGGTGTAATTCCAGGACATTCCGTAATGTGAGTTCGGCAGCAAATGGTTGGCGTACCCGAAAGCGATCTGATCGCGCTCGGTGTACTTCTCTACCTGTGACCACCAGAGTTCACAAAACCGTCGGACGGAGTCACAATCTTTTCTCATCAGAATGCCTGATGATATAAGCCCATTTTCGGTAGGAATGCCGGCCTCCTGGTAGGCCTTCCGTTGTTGCCGGAGCACATGCGGGTCGCCCTTGCCGCTGGCCAGGCAGGACCAGATGTCCGTATAGATGCAGCGATCGAACGGGTGCTTAACAGTCGTAAACGGATTACGAAAATGCCTCCACCATTCATTCAGATCACAGTTGATGAAGAAAGTCCCATCGATCCATAGCGTTTCCGGATCGGCGAGGTAGAGGTGTGGCAGGATCTTGATGTGCCTGGCTGTCTTCGCCCGGCCGAATGGCAGAATATCCACCTTCCGGATCTCCCAGGTATTGCTCTGCAGATCCTGATCAGTGAAGCATACGTAGTTCCACCCGGGCGTGATCACAAATGGCTCCTTCAGCTCGTCGTAGTTGCCGATGATAGCGGTATAGACGGTCATCGGACGTGCACTTTAAGGTGAGATTTGTCGCGGATGTCATCCAGGCGGTATGAGTGCCACACATACAATGCATCCATCCTCAAAATGCTGAGACCTGCGGCCAGAATGTCGCCGCTGAACTGGTTATCGACTCCAAGACACTCACCGGTTTCGCGGAATTTTATTCGCGACCAGGTCTTGCGCGAGAAGAGCATCAGGAAACCTGATATCGGTTGTGAGATCTCTGTGATCCGCGGGAACTCTATCTTCTGATTATTGGCAATAGCCTGATGGAAGCGCACGGAGTCGTTATCTGAAACATCACCAAGCAGCTGAGCCTTTGCGAGCGGGTGGATCCTGTTGGTGAAGCATGTGAATAGCCCGGTCGTTGGATACAACTCGACATATTTGTGCATGATGGTAATTGCGTCTGGAGTGAGAAACATTACGTCATGATCGATGACGCAGATCCATTCTGCACTGCAGTCGCGAACGGCCTGGTTGTAGGCCCTGCCGAGGTTCTTGTCGGTGGCGTATGGTGTACAGACGTGAATCATTTCAATCTTTTACAAAGTGTTGTCCGGTAGGAGTCGAAGGATGAGTAGCGGCGCGTTTCAAAGAGCTCCTCATGAATGTTTTCCGCCTTTTCGTACGCCTCCTCATATGTTTTTGCGCCGTTGATGAAAGAATAAAAGAGGTCATCGAAGCTTTCGGTTGCCATCGTGGCGCCTTTGATCATGTTTTTTGAAAGGATGACAATATCACCGTCGGAAACGAGCCCGACGGATTGAATTGAAACCGGTCTTCCGTCTACGTAGATCTCCACTTTCATATCACCTGCACACCCCGTGATGAATACACGGAGGGGCGGTTTTGATCAATCATCCATTCATTCACAGCCATGGCCAGGCTGATCCAAGGGTCGATCTTTTTTTCTGATCGCTCGGATCCTCCTCCGGAGCTGCGCGGCTTGACAATCTTTATGTTCCCCTCCTCATTCTCCTTCACTAAAATGTTGTCGAATGTCCAGTTCACCACAGGATTGTTCGAGTGGATGAACTTCGCGGACATTATTAGTTCCTTGCTCTTCTTTAACGCGGCACTGAGCCCGTAACCCTGCCGTTGTTTCATAGTTGAGATGCCGTGATGCTCCTCGAGCCTGGTGGCCAGGTCAACAGAGTTCCATTCATCGTACCCCACCATCCGGATCCCGTTCCGCTCACGGATCTCCAGGATCTTTTTCTCCACAAGTGAGAAATCGATCGTGTTACCTGGAACGATCGTGATGTGGCCGGCCTTGGCCCATAGCGAATACGGGATATTGAATTTCTTTTCGTACTCTTCAGCTGCTTTTTCCGGAATCCAGAGGTTCCAGAACGGTACCAGCGTGCCGTCGTCATGATAAAGCTGCGTGAGACTCGTCAAATCGGAAGTGGACGACAAGTCAAGACCCAGCCAGGTCACGTCGCCGTCAAAATCCTGTCTCTTCACGTCGCCGGCGAGCGAAAGCCAGTACTCCGATTTGATCCATTTAGTCTCAGAAGATGTCCATTGGCCGAGGCGAAGCCGGCGGAAGGCATTCTCGTTGGCGGGATCATTCTCAACCTCCTTGGCAGCTGAAGCGATTTCCTCCCGGAGGTTTTCCGAGTAGTCGTACAGTGGATTAGCGATCCTCCAGGTGGCTTCATCCAGGACACTGGCAGACGGATCACTTTCATAGATCACCGACCAGTATGTGTCGTCCTCCATCACTCCGTCAAGAAGCTTCTTGGCGTAGTTGTAGTGATAATAGCAGATGGAGAGTTTGTCGGTACCAGGTGTGGTGATCATCCAGCCGATCGGATTGGAGCGCTGGCCGGTGGAAGTGTTGAGCGTGTCGTAAAGATCTCTGTTCTTGGCGACGTGAAGCTCGTCGTAGATCCACCCATGGGTATTGAAACCGTGCTTGGTTTCAGACTTTGAGGTGATCTTCTTGATGTACGAATCTTTGTAGACGATCGATCCCTGGAAGGTCTTTGAATGCCGGCGTAAGACAGGATCATTGTCGACCATTTTCTTCGCCGCGGAGAAGAGTAGGCCCGCCTGTTCGTCATCGCCGGCGCAGTTGTAGATCTGTGCTGACTTCTCGCCATCGTTAAATAACATCGCCAGCTCCACGGCACCCATCATCGTAGTCTTGGCGTTTTTACGTGGCATCTGGATGTACACTTTCCGGATAAGACGCTTCCCGTTTTTGCGTCTGAGCCCGAACACGGGCCGAAGGATCTGCTCTTTGAATTTATCAGGCAGGATAAGCGGCTGGCCGTAGAGATCTCCTTCAACGTGACGGCAATGCGTCTCGATGAATTGGATCTTTTCCTCGGCGGCCTCTGCATCGTAGTGATATTTCTGCTTGAGTTTTTCAAATCGCTCCTCCGGAGTCATTTCAACAATGTCATCATCTTCTGCTCCTTCACCAACTTGGGCACTTTGAATGCGTCAAGCGGTGATAGTCCAAACTTTCCTCCGAACTTGTCAATGATTTTACACGCATCACTTTGTACTTGTGCCCAGGGCGAAACAACTTCATATGACTGCCCCTCCGAACCCATTTTTGTAATCACAAATCCATCCTGAAGAAGGTTTTTTTCGGCGCGTTGCTTCTGGTAAACCGCGAAACAATAGGTCATTAAAGTTGGCACCATCGGGCGCTGGAGATAGCCTGCTTTCTTGACCTGGGCGCAGGTATCTTTCCAGATTTGCTGGGCCTCCAATGGCCAATGGTCCGGCGCCTGAGGGGTCCGTTCGTACTCATCGTACTCGACGGGCTCTATTCCCTCTCTAGAGGGCTCATAAGTACCCCTTATTTCTTTCTCCTCCTGACTCAGTTTCTGCATTTTTGAGCTGTTTTAAGCGTTTTTCGAGTTGCGAAGCCCGGAAAATCCATTTTTAAACATTGCGTGCGCTTTTTTTCGAGTGCGCTGCGGTTTGGGGGGTTATTGGTCCTGGTGATCTGACT
>JAEYXN010000256.1 GCA_023431285.1 Bacteroidota bacterium | reverse complement strand
TGATCAGATTGGGGAACCTGATGAACTCTGAAATCATTGGAACGGTAACAAATGTCCCATGGGCATTTGTCTTTCGAAGAGTTGACAGCTTACCGAGACACCCGGCGCAATTGTATGAGTGTATTGTTTATTTCATCTGGTTCATTGTGTCGTTTGTGCTTTGGTCTAAATACAAAGGGCGGATGAGGAATGGTTTTCTTTTTGGATGGTCATTGATTGTTCTTTTCAGCTGGAGATTTATCGCTGAGTTCTTTAAGATAGATCAGGTTGATTTTGAGGCGGGGATGGTTCTGAACATGGGACAAATTTTGAGTTTGCCGTTTATTATAGTGGGAATAGGGATTCTGGTATTTAATATCGGTAACAAAGACGGAGATATTCAGATTGATAAGGCGGGTGTTTGACGTGAGGTAAAAGTAGAGTTGCCGCTATCGGAGCTTGAGTTGGATTGACGAGTTTCATAAGAGATATGGATAAAAGATTAATCATTCTGATATGCGTAGCAGCTTGGCGTTTGGTTATTCAAGCGAATAGTTTTCGAAATAAGAAGGAGATTAAGGCGCAGTTATTACCGTAATGAATATCTTCAATCAGACGAATGGCAACGAAAAAGACATGTTGTCCTTAGACGAGATAATTGGCGGTGTGTATACTGTGGGGGTGGGGCGTCCCAAGTTCATCATACACGCTACGCAAAGAGAAACATTGGAAAAGAACCGATCAAGTGGCTTGTCTCGATTTGTGCGGATTGCCATGAGAAGAAACACGGCGGTCTTAAAGCAAGAAAATAATCGCCGTTAAGCAAGACCGGTTTTGGATTTGCACAAACATTGAAATGTTAGAAGGTCGTGTCATTGTATATTGTTCTAACGCGAATGGACCTTGTAACGCTGGGATTCCTGTCATCCCGGTTTATGCTCGTCATGTGAAACATGGAAAATTTGCGGATATGTTTCTAACGTCAAACATAATCGCGACTGGATAATCGTGGAGACTTACCAGATAGAAGACAGAAAGCGTAATTAATGGATCATCAGTAAAGCTTTTGAACCTGACAGGTTGGATTACTACAGTGATGATTGTGCTGCTCTTCTTCAAACCTATGTCATTGGCCCCCTTGATTACACGCGGTGCAACCAACGGAAGGACAGCTTGATGATTGGACTAGGTTTTGAGAAGTAGAATGTACTGAACGTCAAAATCTTGTCGTTTGAGAATGCGGAATTATCTCGATGCTCAAATTCTCAATGTATTTTTCCCAGCCTTTAACGAGTGCACCTTGTCTTTCCAGATGAACGTACCTTCTGTTCCCTCGGGGATTTCTATCTCAGCTTGTAAACCGGACTTAGATACTTTGTAAGACACGATGATCTTACCCGCAGGGTGGGGCATCTCGCCGCTAATTTGTTTGAGGTTCCCGAGGTGAGGTTTAATTCTGATCCTCCTGAAGCCCGGAGCATCACTGTCAATACCCAGGATGATCCTGAAAAACTCGATGTTCGGGCTTGATCCCCATGCATGACAGTCAGAGCGCGCTACACTCACATCCGAAGTCTCCGCCCAGGTAGTCAGGCCCATCGCTATGTTCTCACGCCACTTCTCAAGCCATGATAAGTAGTTGTCTCCCAGGCCGGCCTTTGTCAGCGCGAGGTGAAGGTAATATTTGAAATAGATTGACGCAGGAGCAAGGCCGTTATCCGTTGTGATTCTCCTTGCCAGATCAGTTGCCGCTTCTCCCTCGATAACACCAGAAAGTATAGCCAGAGAGTTGACATGCTGGGAAAAGAGATCTCTGGCTTCAGTATCGGCATAAAGCTTTCTTGTCTCGTCCCAGTATTTTGACTGAATAACTTTCTTCAACTGCGCTGCCTTCGCACGGTAGCCCTGGGCAATTTCCTTTACACCGAGCTCCTCTTCCAGTTCACTCGCCACCTGGTAGGTCCAGAGTAAATGAATATCAAGAATGGCGGACTCTCCTTGTTTACCTTTCGGAGCCATCCCAAAGTCCCAACCCTCGGCTTTCACCCAGTCTGTAAAAACCCAGTAAGGAACGTCTTTCAACGACCCATCAGGCTGTTGATATCTTTCAAAGAAAGACAAGACCTGTCGCGTTCCGGGGAGTTTCGCCTTCACGAATTCACGGTCCGGCCGATACATAAAGTAATCATGGACCATCGCGATCCACCACAGGGAGAAGGTTGGTATTTCCTGCTTCAGATCTGTGGGATATCTGCTTAGGGTGATCCCTTCTGCGAGACGAGAGTTATCCATTAATGTCAATGCGTTTCGTACCATATTATCTTCACCCGCATTGAAGAGGGTAACCAGCGCCTGAATCCGCGCATCGCCGATGTACTGAAGTTGCTCGTAATACGGGCAATCCATATAAGTCTCAAATGCGCATAGCCGGGCCGTTCTCCAGCCGATGTCCATGATCTTGTTTAACTCGGGGTGCGATGGCGCCGTAAGTTTAGCATTTTGAGTAAATGGATATCCGGTGAAAGTACCATACACGTCATCAATTACTAAAGCTTCGGATTTTGTCTGGACGGTTATATTCAAATACCGGTAAGTACGCCACCATAGAGCGGTGAACTCCTGACCGGACGTCCCATCAGAAATAAGACTGTCTCGTTTGCCTAGGAAGATCTTTCCTTCAACCTCGTTCCTGTTTCCCTTGGGCAGCAATGGAACATGGTCTGGCGTAATACTCTCATTTTTCCGGATGTATAAACCTTCCGAGTAACCGACTGATATCGCTGCATCTTTTCCTCCACTGAACAAGAGGGTAGGGTAGGCGTTAGTGAGAAATCCCTGATCCAGCAATAACGTGGCTTTGGTATTCGCGGGAATTGTCACCCTGGTCTTTGTCGCAGGGAATCCCGCGGGCACTTTTACGCCTTCTGCTTTCCGCAGTGCTTGGAGCCGTTGCAGGGTCATCTCCATAGGAGGAATTGGAGATGGCACCAGCATCCATCCTTTCGAATCGACTGCGCCGCGTTTGGGTAATCCACGGGTGATCATTCGAGCATTCACCCAAGACGTGTCATCAAAGTCACGCTGGTTCCAGCCCTTCACGTGTTTCTTCATGTCGATCAGTTCCCCCGGACCGGCGACGTAATATCCCGGAACGCGTACAGAAAGAGGTTGGTAGCTTTCATCCTTTACTGTCTTCCAGCTGTCATTTGTGTTTAAGATTTCTTCAGCGGCGCTATTACCCTGGAGGATGAAACCAGTGAGGTAAGTGATCTGCGCTTCCGGCTTTTGCCGTCCATCGTTCCATACTACTGCGGAGATGATATTTTTTCCAGGAACGAGTTGAGGCGCGATATCGATCGTTTCGAAGTTCCAGAAATAGAGATCTCCACGCGCGGGTCCCTGTGAAACGTATGTGCCGTTCACGAATAGTTTGTATCGATTGTCTGCCGAAACGTGTACCACGAAAGATGAAGGCTTCGCTGGCAAATCAATGGATTTCCTGAATTTGATGACTGCGTATTCTCTTAATGTTTCATCCGACGAGGCGTTCCACCGATTGATTGGTTTGCCTGGTCCGGTAATCCACTGTGCGTTCCATGGACGACGGAGGATGTCTTCACTGATTTGTTGGGCTGTTGCAGGAATGATGTAAGCAATGGCCAGAAGCAAAAGGAGAAGCCGGCGATTCATAGGATGAAATGATTAAGATGACACATGATATCCAGTGCCAATATAATTCAATCCAGATGAATTGAACATGCATGAAAGTACAGGATAGTCCCTGTCTTCACACGGTTTAAAGAGTTGACGCAGGATGAGAGTGAGTACTTTTTGAGTTGTACTTACCTGGTATCATTTCATGATGATAAATCTCTCAGTATAGACTTTATCCTTCGTACTGACGGCGATGATGTAGAGTCCGTTTTCGACGTCGAGGTCGGGGATCGTAAGGTGACTTGCGCCTTCTTCTATTGAAGAGTAGTCACGAATAATCTTTCCCATTGCATCGAGAACCCGTACCTGAATTCTTTCCCCGTTGGTTCCGACGAAGCTCACTTGTATGATGCCTCCTGATCCTGGATTTGGATAAACAATTATCTGGAGATCTCCGGATTCAACCGATCCTGTGCTCCTAAGCACGTCGGCGTCAACGACTCTCCATTCTCCATTCGTATCAGGCCCAAGATACTCCACGACCAGATTGTCAATGCCCATATCGTCGAAGAAGTCAACGGTGATCCGATGGGGTCCGCCAGCCAGAGTTTGTAACGCACTGGTTACCGTGAGTTCCTCATGGATTCCATCATTGTCGGCGATCAATGATCCGTTCAACCAAATCCGGCTTCCGTCATCCGATGTTATTCTGAACTGATATGCGCCTGGCTTTCGAATGAAGATGTAGCCATCGAACCGGAAGTTGAAGTAATCTTCCTGTGTTTTAGGTGACAGATCGAAATGATCAACATAGCCTGAGAATTCATACTCAGACCACTCGATTGATTCCAAGTCAAGCCACGATCCCGTCGAGTGTGTATAAAAAAGACCTGTCCTTTCCGTGTTGATTGTCACTGGCGCGCTTTTCGGACCTGTGTTACCATCCGAATCAATCGCTGCCACCTGGATAGAGTAATAGGTATTTACTTTGAGATCACCGAGATAAAACAACGTCTCCGCAGTCCCTGTATTGGTGGCAACACCATTGACATAAATGATGTATTCTGTTACATATGTGTTATCAATGGCGGCATCCCACGAGAGGATGAACCCATTTATTTCGCGCATTTCCGCAGATACATTAGCCGGTGCGCCGGGTGGAGTTGTATCCTTCGGAGTTTCTCCTGAAGCAGCGGGACTTCCATTTCCCGGAGCATACTCTGAGCGTGCAGTCTCCGATACCGCGCGGATCTTATATTCGTAAACCGTAGATGGCAGCAATCCTTCATCAATAAACTCTTCAGTCCCGGCGTCAGCTATCGTGGTAAGCAGCCACGATGTATTACTTTCTCCACTGACACGTCGCCAGATTTCAAACCCGCCTTCGTTGTCAGACAGATCGCTCCAGCTTAGTTTAATACTGCTGGGTGACAACGGTGATGCGGTCACACTTCCCGGCGCCGTAATGGTCGTGGGTGATTCTCCGTTGAAAAAGATACGACGAGTCGCAGATGGAATACTAAAGCATCCAACATAACCAGCGACCCTCAGTGAATATAATCCACTTCCCTGCGAAGCTTCGATAGAAGGAGTACTCAATGTGTCATCGGCCTCGCCGGGAAAGTCGAGAAGATTTCCATTTTTGTACCAACCGTACAGAGGGAATTTCTCGTCTGACTTGAGCGTAGCGCGATTCCGGTTGTTGAGATCGGGGAGATGCGACGAAGTAAGTATCCTGAACGTAGGGGCTGGAGGGGATGCCGACGTGATCGTGATCACAGGAGACCAATCATTCCACTGATTATTGTGAGCGAATCGGAATCGTGCACGATAGTTTCCGGCGAGTTGAACTACCAGACTATTTTGAGTGCCGAGTTGAACCGTGACACCGTTTCGCTGCCATTCGTATTCCTTGTACCCTGGAGGCAGGTAAAGCGTGAGCGCGTCTTCTGTACTCGATGAACAGATCGACTCCCCGCCTCCGTACTGGTGGATCTTTGTATTTCGAAACTGAAGCATCCAGGAAAAGAAGTCGGGTTCGTTCATCGCGGTGTTCCAGGTTCCATGACCGAGATTTGGATATAACGTATACCGGACTGACATACCACCACTGCGCATTCTCCTGATTCTTTCTTCAGTGGCTTGTTGCGTCGGCAGATTGTCTTTCCCACCCTGGAAGATCCATACCGGCACGTGGCGGACAGTTGGCACCAGTCCCTGGGTTGTGATGTTTGCGTCTGCTACAGGGGAAAACATAATTCCTGCAGCAAATAGCCATGGTGCTCTCTTAATTGCCTCGAAAGCTCCATATCCTCCGCGCGACAACCCGTTGATGTAAACGCGGTTAGGGTCTACGTTGTATTTCTTGGTGATGAG
This sequence comes from Bacteroidota bacterium, assembly GCA_023431285.1. Lineage (GTDB taxonomy): Bacteria > Bacteroidota > Bacteroidia > Cytophagales > Cyclobacteriaceae > Ohtaekwangia. Next base: position 14,223 of record JAEYXN010000256.1, on the reverse strand, counting down.
GCGTAGAAGTCTGATAGCATTTTCTACTTCGGACGGCGACCATTCTTCATTGGATTGTGGGAACAGCACGAGTCCCGGCCATCCTCTTGGATGTAACGCAGGGTCTCCGACCAATACGTCACCGGCTCTGTTCCTGGCATTAAGGAAATCTCTTCCACCATGAAGCATTTGGTAATCATTGTTGTAAAGCTTTGAGGTTGGACTGAGAGGAGCAGGGGGAACGTTTGTGTTGGGGTCGTAATCGTGGTTTGCATGAATGCATGTGGACGTATTGCAATTTCCTGCTTCCATTAGTCCGTGCATGAATATTACAATAGGGTATTTTATGTCAGGGCGGTATCCTTCGGGAAGAAGGAGCCGGTAGTTCATGACGAAGCGATTAGTGGATGGGAACTGCTCGCGCAGCTGACCTTCGAGATAAGGCTGAGAATCCCACGCGGTCATGTGGAGATATGTGTTGGTGCGTTCGCCGTTTACCGTGCGGTAGCTGAAGGTTTTATTTTGTTCCAGGTAATAGAAGTTGGTCGCGGACTTTCTCAACCTGAGATCGAGAGTTCCATATGGCATGCTCTGATTATAGATGAAGGAGGTATCGACCTGGCCAATTGCGGAGCGAAAGATTAGACAACAAAGTAATAGTGAAAAAAAGAGTCTTTTCTTCATGGACGTTTTTGAAGGATTAGGTTCATTGTGTTACCATGGCGAGCCACAAAACACAATTGCAATACAAACGTCTGGGCTGGCCTCCTAAATTAAGCAATTCAACACTAATGGCGAAACATTGATCGCCTCTTTGTTGTCCGCCGCCACCAAACGCTTATTACAACGTTGTATATACGGCTGGTTCGCAACTCGTAACCATGTTGAATCTATGTTCGCAGGGTTCAGGGCGCTTCTTAAAGCATACGGAGTACCATAAAAAGGGGAGAACGTGGGTTAACTACTTTGGAGAAGTGTTCTTGGCACGCACGAGGTCTTTCCAGCGATGAAAGCTGAGGGGGTAATCAACCTGGTAGATCCGGATTACTTCGTGGAGAGTAGTTGTGGAGGGTTCGAAAACAAAAAGGATGGCGTCGTCATATATAAAGGCGATTAAAGGCGAGAGGTCCATAGCAGTTCTGAGCTTCCTGTGGCTTTCCGGGGAGAGACGGAGTTCAATCATGGATTTGCCATGTCCGAAGTCGTGTTCGGTTACGGATATGATACCGTGGAGTGTGACAACCGGGCTGGATACCAGGCAAAGGTCTTTAGCGGACGGATCGAACTTCTTGAGTTCGGGGTTGCCCCTCTTACAGGGATAGGTCAGATAAAAGCCAGCCTGGCAAAACCCGGATACAGGGATAAGACAAATGAGAAGAATACAGGAGGCGCGCACCATGTAAGGCGATGCGTGCGATGGGCACGCCCTGTAAGTTAGCTAAAAAAGCGGTGGTCGGCAATGCGGGTGACCTGTTGCTTCAGGCCTTTTCAGGCGAGCTATAACGGTGCGGCCATACGCAGAGCCGGCAGATAATCTAGATCTTAGTGACGTTGATCGCGTTCAGACCTTTCACACTTCTTTCAGTCTCGAAAGATACCAGGTCGTTTTCACGGATGGGTGCCGAGAGGGCATTAGCGTGAACAAAAATGCTTTCCTGGGTCTTAAGGTCTTTGATGAATCCGTAACTCTTGTCTTTGTTAAAGTAAGTCACTCTTCCTTTTCTAACGGCTTCACGAACGAGGCCTTCGATGTTACGCGAACCCAGAACGATTTCTTCCTGGTTGATAGCGCGCTTCTTGGTGGGATCCGGAGGAGTGGCTGAAATGTTTCCATTTTCATCGACATATGCCATCATGTCCTCCAGAGATTGATTTTCTTTAGCGTTTGCTTTGCGCTCAGCTTTACGCGCTTCTTTCTCTTTTTTCTTTTGCTGTCTCTTTTTTTCTTTTTCTTTCTTATTGAACGTTTCTGCCATACTACTGACTTGTGGTTTAGTTGAACTTAATTAAGACCAGGGGATGAGAGGGCTATGTTGAGGTCCGCTACGATCCGCCTGTGCCGGCGAACATTTCTGGTCCCTTTATTAACTTATTGATCGGATGGGCATCGATGAATAGATCGATAAAGTTTTCAAAGATAAAGATTATTAACGAGAGCCGCGCGTGAACTTTGAAAACTTAAACCATTCCGGTGTTTTAAAGAGGGATTTGGAAATGTCCATTAATTCCTATACCTTTGAAACTTCAATTGCGGAAAATTAATTCACTGCACCTGGTTCTGCCACTCGTAGTCTCTTAAAGTCTCCTCAGTTAGGGCAGGAAACCATCTCATCAAAAAGTATAAGGTCGATTGCCAAATCCGGATCGCGCGTTGCGTTCTGATGTATGACCTTAAAGTAATTCATGACATTTAAAGACTTGAGTCTTTCAGGCGCCGTTTTAAAGGCACTGCAAGAAAAAGGATATCAAAATCCAACACCGATTCAAAAGGAAGCAATTCCTCACATTATGGCTGGCCGTGATCTGCTAGGATTAGCACAAACCGGTACTGGAAAGACAGCCGCATTTTGTATTCCGATGCTAGAGCGCCTCAGCGCCAGCCGTTCGAAGGGCCACATCCGCGCTTTGATCCTCACACCAACACGGGAGCTTGCAATACAGGTTTTCGAGAACCTTGAGTTCTACGGACGCCACATGCATCTACGAAGCGTAGCGATTTTTGGAGGAGTATCGCAGTTCCATCAGGTTCGCGAGATCAAAAAAGGCGTGGACATTCTCGTAGCTACGCCTGGAAGACTCCATGATCTCAGAAATCAGGGATTGATCTCTCTTCGCGAATTGGAAATCCTTGTGCTTGATGAAGCGGACAGGATGCTCGACATGGGCTTTATTCACGATATCAAGAATCTCCTGCGCGTTATCCCGCCGGTGAGGCAGAATATTTTCTTTTCAGCGACGATGCCTTCTGAGGTGCAGGAACTGGTCAAGACCTTGCTAAAGAATCCTGTGAAAGTAGCGGTTCAAAGCTCTGGTGCAAAGCCGAAGATCGCTCAATCGGTTTATTATGTTCAGCGGGAGAAGAAACGTGCTTTGTTAAAACATGTCATCGCGGAGCGTGAAATGCAGAACGTTCTTGTTTTTGCTCGTACGAAATATGGTGCAGACAAGATTGCAAAAGACCTTGTTAAGTCAGGGATCAGCGCCGAGGCTTTCCATGGTGACAAGAGTCAGGGTGCCAGACAACGGGCGCTTTCCAATTTTAAGTTAAACCTCACCAGAGTGCTGGTGGCTACTGATATCGCAGCGCGCGGAATAGATATTTCTGATTTACCTTTTGTAATAAACTTTGAGCTGCCCGAAACGGCAGAGACCTATACTCACCGGATCGGCCGCACTGGTCGCGCCGGACAAACCGGATCAGCCTTATCATTCTGCGATAGGGAAGAGATGGATCAGCTCAAGAGTATAAACCGTGTGGCGTCTGAACCACTCAAGGTAATTGAACATCCTTTCATTTAATTTTTTTCGACATGCAGAAAAAAGCTTTAAGATTCTCCCCAACCCGCCTTGATTTTTCGTCTACTCTAAACAAAAGGGTGAACGAGTATTTTAAGTCAAAAGGAATTGCCCGTCAAGGCAACACAACAATGTATGTAAAGACAGTTGTAATGTTCCTGCTGTATTTCGTTCCTTATGCGCTCATCATTTCGAATACAGTCCAATCAACTGGGGGTCTTCTTGGCCTGGTAGTCGTGATGGGGCTCGGACTTGCAGGTATTGGGTTATCAGTAATGCATGACGCGAACCATGGTGCTTACTCCAGTAAAAAATGGGTTAACGATGTCGTCGGTTATTCATTGAATCTTCTTGGCGCTGTCTCCTACAACTGGAAGCTGCAGCACAATGTATTGCACCATTCTTATACGAATGTTCACGACGTGGATGAGGATATCAGTCCCCGTGGTGCACTGCGTCTGAGCCCGCATTCTGAATGGAAACGCGGTCACCGGTATCAGTTCATATACGCCTGGTTTCTTTACGGTCTCATGACCATCGTTTGGATAATGTATAAGGATTTCTCTCGTCTGTACAGATATCAGAAAACAGGATTTCTGGCGGCTCAGAAAGGTAATGCGACACGCGAATGGTTTATACTTATTCTTACGAAGTTGATTTTCGTAGGGTATGCATTTGTGGTTCCACTGGTTCTTACATCAATCGCAGGGTGGCAGATCGTGCTAGGGATACTGATGATGCATTACATCGCAGGATTTATTCTGGCCATCATCTTTCAGCCGGCGCACGTCATCGAAGGAACAGAGTATCCATTGCCTGATGAAAGCCATACGCTGGAGAACAACTGGGCGATCCATCAGTTATTGACCACGACAAACTTCGGCAACCGTAGCAAATGGTTTTCGTGGTATGTGGGTGGGCTCAATTTCCAGATAGAGCATCACCTGTTTCCGAATATCTGTCATGTGCATTATTCTGAAATTGCCCCGATCGTAAAATCAACAGCCGAGGAATTCGGACTGCCATACAAATCATCCAGGACTTTTATTTCAGCGATCGCCGGACATGCGCGACTGTTGAAAGAGCTTGGCAGAAATACAACCTGGATTGCGAACGATAACTTCTCAAAGGATTCGATTGCTGCCTGACATAACTTTAACACATATTAAACTTTAATTTTTTTTTACAATGAACATCTACGTAGCGAACATTCCTTTCAAGGCATCGGAACACGAACTAAAAGAGCTATTCGAGCAACATGGCGAAGTATCGTCAGTTAAAATCATTCTTGACAAAGAAACTAACCGCAGCCGCGGATTTGGTTTTGTTGAAATGGGAGATAGCGATTCTGCAAAACAGGCCATCAACGAACTTAACGGATATTCTTTCCTTGGAAAAGATCTCGTGGTTAATGAAGCCCGTCCTAAAACTGATTCACCTCGCGGTGGAAACGGTGGTGGATATGGTAACCGCAATGGTGGCGGAAGCTATGGTAACCGTGGTGGTGGATACAACAAGAGCTGGTAATCAGCGCTGATTCCACTTTGGAATAACGAAGGCCAGCATAGCGCTGGCCTTTTTCTTTTAGCACAATGATCACTCAGAATGTGAAGAAGAATGCAACCCTTTTCCGGCGACATCTCTTCACACCTTTCATGAGACGATCTAATTCAAAGTCGATCGCACATTCACGTGCAGCTTCCTTGTACGCACGGATAGCCTGACGGTATTCCCCTTTCATTTCATGTGCATAGGCGATACCCTCGAAAAGGGTAGACCGAATTGCTTCGGACTTCTCCAATCCGGACCTGAAGAATTCAATTGCCTCAGAGTACCTTCCACGTTGGTTCATCAGGTTACCCATATGCAGGAATGGAGGCGCATATTCAGGAGAGAATTTTATCGCCATGCGAAAGTGAAGCTCTGCCTGACTGAACTCTCTGGTGTAGTACATGTGCGCCCATCCCAGATAGTTGTGCAGACTACCATAGCCGGGTTCATCGAACAAGAGCTCTGACAGAGTAGCAATACCCCGTTCAACTTGTCCGTCAACGATCATGCTTTCGGCTTCTGCCATGTATTTTTCCATCCAGATGATCCGTTCCATTTTGTTTGTTATTTATCAGTCAGTACTTCGGTCTTCAGCTGCTGAAACAACATAGAAGTCCCTTCAGCGTATAGCTGTCTTTGTTAAGACAAATTTCAAATTGCGGGCAATAAAAAACCCGGAGAGCCCGGGTTAACAGAAATTAATCAGATAATGATTAACTGTGAATCCAGGGCGTACGCCAATCTTGTCGGTAGTTCTTATGATTGGCTATTAGTTTGCACTTCATCATGACACAAAAATAAAACAATGGAATCCAACCGGGCAAGATGGAATGAATGATGATAGAGAATTTATTTCGATTCTAAATAAACATTGGGTTGATCCATAAGCCTCTTCTACTCAAATTCAATCTGGTAATAGATGGTTTTGTGTTTACTGGCATCAAGAGAAATCTCTTTATCCGTAAGAGGGACCACTTCTCCGGTATCGGATCCTGTATGATTCAATACCCTGATCTTGCGGACACGGCGGCTCTTGAACGAGAGATTCAGTTTGACTGGTTCCAGAAGAATGGGAGCGCTTCCTATGTTGGAAAGAACGTTGTCCTCTTCGAATTGCATTCCAGTGTTTCGTGCCCGTGCAATTGCAGTAACCAGAACAGAGGCCGCGCCTGAAACCGGTTGATCTTTTTCGAGAGAAGAGACAAGTACTACAGCAAAATTGGTGGATGTCGTGATCGTGACATCTTGTAGGTTAATGCGTTTCCCGCTGGCAAATCCTACAACCCCCTGCGTACCCGCAGTGTTAATTGTTAGGTGCCCACGGGCTGAATAGTCCCATTCAAGCTGACCTGTAGTAGAACGGATGGTCTTTTTTTCTTTGTTCCAGTATTTGGATATGTCTGGAGTGCTGATGTGGACCACGGTGTCAAAAGAAAATGTCACCCTTCCCAGCGCCAGGTACTCTACCGGCACGTCAGACTCAAAGCTTTTGAGGTCGTATTGTTGTGATGTCTTTTCTCGAATCGTTAGTTTTCCTTTTTCGAGATCGGATAGATTCACATTTCGATTAGCGACAACGTCCCCTTCCGATACATCGTTCCTGTATATCATCGCGGCCAATGCCGGATAAAAGGCGAGGTGCGTTGGCGATGGCACATTGTAGATACCATTACCTTGCTGAATGGTATTTGTATATGCCGGATTGTCCATCGCAAAAGAGAATGACCCGTCCCAACCTTGCAGGCCCATCCCATAGGCAGCGATAAGTGGAGCGGCCTCGGCAACCCATTCACTCGGAATGAGGCTCATCCATTCAGATAGTTGGAAAGGCCGATCAATTGCTTGTTGAAATCCAGTGCTGAGCAACCCTGATCCAGGTGTCGAAACCATGGCAGTGTTATCAAACTTTCCCGGTCTTAATGAGTGGCCGCTGCCTCCTCCGAAGTAGTTATGTCTGTCGATAGGACCGGCAACGTAGTCGGTATGCAGATTATAGAAATGTGTAATACCGGATCCCGCCTGCCAACAACTTCCGATGATTACACCTTTAAAACCAGTCTGACGAATTGCCTGGATGAATTTCTTATAGAACTTCATTTGCTCCTCATAAAGAAAGGTTGCGCGGTCGGCAACATGTGGTGGTACAGGACGGTTTTCTTTTAGAGCAAGATCATATTCATGAGAGAAATAACCATGGCTGGGATTGGGATATATGTTCTTCTTTGGAAGAGATTCGCCGATGGTCAATCCTTTTCCCTGCCACGATTTGGAAAGCGCACGTTCTGATTTATATTTTTTTAGAAGCCAGTCAGAGAACTTCTCACAAAGTAACTTTCTATAGGAGGGAGTTTGTTTGAGCGTTTCTTCGATGGATCCCCAGAAAATGTTGTCTTCATTTTGTAGCTCAACAAATGCGAGTGCTGGATCTTCAGCGTATTTCTTTCCAGTATGAGGATTGACGTGGTTGAGCATGTTTACCGTAAGCTCGATGTTAAGCGCCTGAAGATCCTCTGCGAAATTTACGAGAGAGGCGGTGGTACTATTAAGATGGCTCCATGGAAAACGTGTGTTCTTTACTTCGGAGTATGCGAGCAATCTGGCGCTGTCTGCAGGCATTACACGATGACCGTAAATGTGTGACCATCCGTAGTAAATTCCTTCGTTACGGAGTGCGTTGGAGAAGTAGTCGAGGTTTTGCCAGTGCTCTGGAGTTATTACCGTGCTGTGCTTGCCATCTGTTGCGTCCCAGGTGAACTTATGGAATCGTACACTATTGATCCCAAACCTGCTAAGAATGCGTGTCCAGTCATGTGCCAACTGCTGGTCAGGGAAAGGACTGTGACTGGCAATATTCACTCCCCAGAATTTGATTTTTGTTCCGTCTTCAAAAACAAAGTCTTTACCCTTGTACCCCAGGGTGCCGTGTTTCCCTGCGGGTTTCTCAATCCATGCCGACATATCGGTGACGGCTTTTTCTTTTATATCGCCTGGGCGGAACTCAAACCATCCATCTGTTGTATTCTGCGCCATCATGTTAAATGAAGTCAGGTGTAAAGAAATTAAGATCAGGCAGGCAAGTGTTTGTTTCATACTAAAAGGAAGAGATACTTTCAGTGCGGATCATCCTGTGGTTTCCTGCGAAGGAAAGCCTATTTCAAAGCTAATAGAATTGGCAATATCTGAATCGTGAATATCTTTAAGGATGATCGTTCATCTTATCGACGGCACATACGAGTTGTTTCGTCATTTTTACGGACAACGAAGATTCAACAAAGGAAAAGACAAACCTTTTGAGGCGACGGTAGGCGTATTGAATGGAGTATTACAGATGGTGGAAGAAGGGGCGACGCATATCGGAGTGGCTACTGATCACATTATTGAATCTTTTCGTAATGAGCTCTGGCCGGACTATAAGACAGGCGCCGGGATCGAGCGGGCTCTGTGGAAGCAGTTTCATCCATTGGAAGAAGCTCTTGAAGAAATGGGTGTCTGTGTTTGGCCAATGGTGGAGCTTGAGGCTGATGATGCGCTTGCTTCAGCTGCGTTTCTGGCGGCTCATGGCAAAGAGGTGGAAAAGATCTGCATATGGACACCTGATAAGGATTTGGGGCAATGTGTCCGGGGCGACGAGGTGGTGCAGATAGACCGCAGAGCGGGAGTGATCAGAGATGAGAAGGAGGTGAAACGAAAATTCGGCGTTGGGCCTGCTCTGATACCGGATTATCTGGCCCTTGTCGGTGACAGTGCGGATGGCTACCCCGGGATACCGGGAATCGGCGCGGTCGGTGCAGCAAGGCTTCTCAATCAATATGGGCCGATTGAATCATTTCCTGAACGTGTGTTGGGAGATCGAAAAGGCGATGCCCTTCTTTTCAAAACCCTGGCTACGTTGCGCACCGATGCTCCGTTATTCTCGGATGTAGATGAACTTCGCTGGAAAGGCCCTGAGCCATCTTTCGAAAAGTTCGCCAAAAAGCTTGGAGAGCCGCGTTTGTTTTTGCGGGCGTCTAAAAAAGCTGAAGGATTATGATATATGTTTTCCGTTGGACCATACCAGAACCTGTATTCGTTGCATAAGAATTGGTTGGATAAGGAATTGTCCACTCTTCCTAAAACCATAGCGGAAGATTAAACGAAAAGATATGTTTATTTATTAAACTGAATCATGCCGAGACTTCTATTTGCACTGATGTCCCTTTTGTTTGTTGGTCCTGTAGTTGCCCAGACGATTGCTCGGATCGACGTTCATATTCCTCACGCAACGGGGGCACTGAACATACCGGTGCAAACCAGCATCGATGGCTTGACGCAGCTGACAGACAATGAGCTTGCACTTATCTATGTCCAAAGCGGGAAAAGAATGTCTGTTCCTTTTCAGATCGTTGATGAGAATGGAAAGCGTACGCTTCATTTTCTAATTCCTCCTATTCAACAAGAAGGAGGGAAACCAGTATTTGAATTGGTTCGAAAGAGAGAAGAGAGAATCGTTTTCCCCATGCTCAGACTTCAGGATGAAAAAGGGGGCCTGACCGTGAAGACCGGGGCGAAAAATCTTCTTCATTATCAGTCTGAGAAACTGGATGCACCAGAGGGTGTCGATCCATCATATGGAAGAAGTGGGTTTATTCATCCGTTATGGACGCCATCGGGAAAGGTATTAACGCGCATCCAACCGCCTGATCATTATCATCACTATGGTATCTGGAATCCCTGGACACATGTCATGTTCGAAGGTGATACCATTGACTTCTGGAATCTGAACAAGAAAGAGGGGACTGTACGTTTTTCGAAATTTCTTGGCAGGACTGAAGGTCCGGTGTTCACAGAGTTCGCGGCCCGGCATGAACATGTGGTCTTAGGTAAAAATGGCAAGGAGAAGATTGCTTTGAATGAGGTACAAACTGTACGCGCATATAGTCCTGGTCCAGAGCGTCATTACGTTGTTGACATTACGATTGAATTAACGTGCGCGGGAAAAAGTCCTTTCCGGATCCTTGCCTATCGTTATGCAGGGTTGGGGTGGAGGACAACGGAGAAATGGGATAACAAGAACAGTGAAGTGCTAACCTCCGAGGGGAAGAGTCGCAGAGATGCAGATGGGTCGAATGCCCGCTGGTGTCTGGTTCAGGGTGCGATTGACAAAGACGACGCAGGTGCGCTGATAATGTCTTTCCCTGCCAACTACAACCATCCTGAACCATTGAGGATATGGCCGGAGAACCAGTATGACCGCGGGGATATGTTCGTGAATTTTTCGCCAACGAAAAACAAGGATTGGGAATTGTTTCCTGGCGACACATATACGCTGAGATACAGATTCATTGTGTTTGATGGGAAGTTTGATAGTGAGCGATCAGAGGCAGCGTGGCGCTACTTCGCTGAACCAATCAAGATTACAGTTACAAAGCGATGATCACAATGACGAGCGATTACATTCGTAGCAGCGATCGAACGCGGTTCTTTATTCTGATATCGAAGCCGACGGTTTCAGGCTTTCCCTATATTGAAGCATGATTTGCCTGGAGAAAGTTACCGTCTCAAAATCTGGAGTTACCATAATAAAGGATTTTGATCTAACAATCAGAACGGGTGAGAACATTATAATCAAGGGGGCGAACGGTTCGGGGAAAACTACATTGCTTGAATTAATATCCGGAAAGATCCTTCCACAAAAAGGGTCGGTATCGTATGAGTTTATTTCGCCCTCTGATTCCTGGGATATCCAATACCAAAAGAGAAACCAGTTTGTTCATTTCATCGGTGCCAGCGCACTGCATGATGTGCTCGGATTTCAACAGGATTTGTTTTATCAACAACGTTACTACTCACTTTCGGAGGATAGTGTCTCTACAGTAAGAGAATTTATCGGATCTGCTTTTGATAATATCAAACACCTTGGTCTTCCTTCGTCGTTTGATATTTCTTTCCTTCTTGATGTTCCGCTTACCCGGTTGTCGAATGGTCAGATTAAAAAGACGATCATTCTTAAGAAGCTTTTGGCCGAGATGCCGCAACTGATCTTGTTCGATTATCCATTTGAAGGTTTGGATCACGACAGTCGAAAAGACCTCGTTCAATTTATTGATCAGCTTCATGAAGGCCTGGGCGTTCAGTTTATTCTTACGGATCATCACCACAACCTTCCACGGTGTATCAACAGGACTATTTCAATGGATGGGTCTGATGATAATGAGGTGTTGCATCAGTCCAGCACGACGATTCAGTCAGACCGACTTATTCGTGGCGGTGATCCGGTTGTAGAGTTTCGCGGGCTATCCATCCAATATGGGCAGACCACTATCTTGAATGGCTTTCATTGGTGTGTGCGAAAGGGTGAGCGTTGGGCACTCACCGGTCGGAATGGGTCGGGGAAGACAACGATATTCAGTCTCATTTTCGCGGATCATCCATTTGCATATAGCCAGCCCGTTTTCCTTTTCGGGAAACGGCGTGGGTCGGGAGAGTCTATCTGGGAAATTAAGAAGCGGATAGCGTACCTCGGACCGGAGCAAATTCATTTTATGCATCATACGGATCTGTATCGGGAGACAAGTGAATTTTTGCGTTCGGAAGGGGATGACGCCAACGTGGAAAAGCTTGTCCTGTTTTTCAGAGCAGAGAGTTTAATGAATAAGAGGCTGAACCGACTATCCAACGGTGAGTTGCAGCTTATACATCTGATGAAGGCGTTTCTGTCACACAAGGAGTTAATTTTACTTGATGAGCCATTCCAGTTTCTGGATACGCGACTGCGGAAACTCGTGAGACTATACATGTCCGACTATCTTAATGGAGAAACGACCCTGATAATGATCACGCATGACGAGTCGGATATTCAGGAGTGGGCTAGCCTGAAAATCAATATTTCAGGGGGGAGGGAGGAAATCAGTGGAGATAATTCGTGAAGACGTTTCAGTAATTGCCAGCCGTACCTATATTCACCATCGTAATTCCATTCTATGAAAACACCGGCATTCTTATTTGTTTTTCTATTGAGTGTACAAAGCTTCGCTCAGACTAATAACGAGAGCTATCCTGTAGATCCGGCTTCGGAAGTACAACCTAACGTTCCCAAGGGCGAAGTGCTTTCATTTACGTTTTCTGAGTCGAAGATTTTCCCTGGAACAACAAGGGAAATCAGTATATATATTCCAACACAATATAAGGCAGATAAACCCGCATGCGTGTATGTGAACCAGGACGGCGTTCAATGGAAAGCTCCAACGGTGTTTGACAATTTGATTGCGAAGAAGGAGATGCCCGTCACCATAGGTGTTTTTATTACTCCAGGGAAGGTGCTGGCGCAGAACAGCGATGCACTGGACAGGTTTAACCGTAGTTATGAGTATGATGGCTTGGGTGATCGTTATGGACGTTTCTTGCTTGACGAAGTGTTTCCTTTTGTCGAGAGCAAAAAGGCGAGCGATGGACGTGCGATACGCCTCTCCAGGAATGGCAATGACAGAGCAATAGGAGGTTCAAGTAGTGGTGCTGTTTGTGCATTCACTGTTGCGTGGGAGATGCCTGATGAGTTCAGTCGTGTTTACAGTGCAATTGGAACATACGTCGGACTTCGTGGCGCAGATCGTTACGATATACTGGTGAGAAAACATGAACCGAAGCCAATTCGGATATTCCTCCAGGGCGGCTCAAATGATTTGAATATTTATGCAGGTGATTGGTGGAAGGCTAATGAGTCGATGGAGCGCGCCCTTGTGTTCGCGGGATACGATGTTGCGCATGTATGGGGTGAGGGAGGTCATAACAACACGCATGGTACTGCTGTGTTTCCACAGGCAATGCGTTGGTTGTGGCGAGATTATCCTGCTGCGATTAAACCAGCACGTACTCAGAACCCATTCCTGAATGATATACTGATTGATGGTGAGGATTGGGAGCTCGTGGGAGAAAATTATGGTTTTACTGAAGGTGTGGCGGTAGATGCAAAGGGAGGCGTCGTCTTTCAGGATATTCCAAATGCTAAGACTTACAGGATTAACTCCAGTGGAAAGCCCGAACTACTGGTTGAAGACTCAAGGAAGGCTAGTGGTACAACTTTCTCTAAGGAAGGGGATATGCTGATGATTACCGGGGGATGGTCGCCAGCGCCTACAAAGCAAGTACATCGCTATAAGTCGGCTAATAGCTATACCGTTGTTGCCGACGAAACTCCGGGGAATGATATTACCATTTCATTCAATGGAAATATTTATGTGACATCGCCCGATGGCAGAGAACGGCCAAGTAAAATTTATCTTATCCGCCCGAATGGTGAGAGAATCACTGTGGATGAAGGATTAAAGTTTGCGAATGGTGTATGTCTGTCTCCTGATCAGACGCAGCTCTTTGTAACCGAATCTACCTCGCATTGGGTATGGGTTTATCAGGTTCAACCTGATGGAACGTTAGCTCATAAACAAAAATATGGATGGCTACACGTTCGTGATACAGATGAGAATGCCTGGAGCGATGGACTCAAATGTGATCGCGATGGCAGAATCTACGTGACGAGTCTGAGCGGGATTCAGGTGATGGATCAGCTGGGTAGGGTGAATGCTATCATTCCCACTCCAAGAACGAAGGGTCAGGTCTCCAATCTTTGTTTTGGAGGGCCAAACTTTGACGTAATGTATGTCACTTGTCACGATAAAGTATTCCGCAGAAAAGTGAAGGTGAAGGGTGCAAATAATTTTGAAAAGCCTGTTAAACCGGCGAATCCACGTCTGTAGGGGGTACTGGAGCTGACGTATCCATCAAGAAGTATTTTGTGAACTAGTGCCTTTTGTTGTGATAATTGCCTTCCCGGGGTAATAGTATTTTTCTCGAGTTTCGTAACTTCATGACACACAAAATCAGAAGGACAGACCGTCGCACCGGATGGTATGCTCCCGTTGTGGGTATTGTGATAAAAGGGATCCTCTCGCATTCATAATTTAAACCCTTTTTTATGCTTGGATTGGTGTTAATCTATTTCGTTGGGAAAGCGTTCTATGAGCTCGCTGCGGAACATGGCAAGAGTCAATGGGGCTTCGCTATCCTTGGTGTCCTTTCTTATTACATCACGTTGTTTTTTGCCGCCTTCATAATAGCGGTGTTTAACGAAATTTACGGAGATGGTGGTGAGATGAATGAACTCTTGCTCACTGTTTTATCTATTCCGTTCGGGGTGCTTGCGTG
>JAEYXN010000251.1 GCA_023431285.1 Bacteroidota bacterium | reverse complement strand
AAACCTGAGGAGTCTTCCAACGACCACCGCCACAGCGAGCACAACAATACTAAACAATACGGCATCCCAGAAATTGCCCGAAAGGATCATGCTGCCAAATACGGCAGTACTTTGCCAAATGTCAAGTTGGAGCGTATTCGAGGGTTACAAAAACATTTCTGAGCTTCCCATGTGATTGAGGATTGGCGGTTCCTGCGTATTATTGCGCGTTAATGTCTTTACGTCTCGACGATATCAAGGCCCCAATTGCCCGTGAAATGGAGGAATTCGAGCAGAAGTTCCGGTCTTCGGTGAAGACCAAGGTTCTCCTTCTCGACAAGATCATGAGCTATATCGTGAAGCGAAAGGGCAAGCAGATGCGGCCGATGTTTGTGTTTCTGAGCGCCGGCACATGCGGTGGAATCACGGAAGCGACATTCAGAGGAGCGTCACTCATCGAGCTTCTGCACACTGCAACACTTGTTCACGATGACGTGGTAGATGAAGCGAATTACCGCCGCGGATTCTTCTCGGTTAATGCTCTATGGAAGAATAAGGTGGCGGTCCTTGTTGGCGACTTCCTTTTGTCGAAGGGTCTGATCCTGTCTGTTGAAAATAAGGATTTTGATCTCTTGTCGATCGTGACCCACGCGGTGCGGGAGATGAGTGAAGGAGAATTGTTGCAGCTGGAGAAATCCCGTCGCCTCGATATCACGGAGGAGGTCTATTTTGAGATCATCCGGCGAAAGACGGCTTCTCTGATCTCTTCCTGCTGTGCAGTCGGTGCCAGTTCATCAGGGGCTCCGGAGGACGTGGTAGCAACCATGCAAACTTTCGGAGAGCACATCGGCACGGCCTTCCAGATCAAGGACGATCTGTTCGATTATGGCGATGACGAGATTGGTAAACCGGTGGGAATCGATATTAAGGAAAAGAAAATGACGCTACCGCTGATCTATGCGCTGAATAACGCCGGGTGGAGCGAGAAGAGACGTATGATCTCGATCGTCAGGAATGAAAGTAATAATCCCAGGAAGGTTCGGGAAGTAATTTCGTTTGTCAAGCAGTCTGGCGGAATAGAATATGCCCAAATGGCGATGAACAAATACCATCAGGATGCCTTAAAGCTGGTGGAGGCGTTTCCTGATTCTGCGTATAAGCAGTCATTGATTCAGTTGGTACAATTTACTATCGACCGGAATAGTTAAAAAAAAAACCGGATGCCGCTCTGTACACCCGGTTCTCTTACTTAACCTAAATAAAAACGTCTCTTATAAAATGACTCTGGAGCGCCCGGCTTCCAGAACCGCGTATTTTTTCCAGTTGTCAAAGCTGTTTGAATCCAACGCCTGGGCTGCTGGTCCGCTGTCGGAAGGCTCAAACTGACCGTTGTTTTCCCACCATCTCTTTGCGAACTCGCGTGCCTGCTTCTTATCCACGGATTCAAACAAGTTTATACATGAATCTGATATCATCCAGACTTTTCCAATAGAGCTGTATTTTTCAAAGATCATGGACCGCATCTGCGTTCCTGTTGGTTCATTCTTAAAATGTGATACTGAATACGACATTGTTTCAGGCTCCGTCATTATCATGTCCCAGTATTTTTTCGACGTGACTACCTGCGCCGTGGTCAGAAGGTATCCAAAGCCCGTTTCAATCGGCTCTTTAGTAATGGGGCACCGGGCTTTCAGCTCGGGTTTTTTCTTTCCAAGAAGCTTGTCGAAGAAGGCCATAAGGTTTTAGTTTAAATGATTGCGTTTCCAACTAAGGATTCTTCCCGCGAAGAAATAGTTGCTTTAATAGACTCTCTGTATAGCAAAAAGGTTACAAAAAATTCAAACGCCGAAATTCGGCCGGAAACGCTGATCCTCCTTATTCAACTGTCCACTTCTGGACGCGTTATGTCCGGTCTGAAGTTAAGGACCGGTCGATTTTGGCTTGACTGAAGCTTCGGGCTTGTGATATTTTTCGTACTGCTGGAAGAAATCTTCCAGTTTTTCGGCCGGGATCTTCTTTGCGATGATCTTCTTCTTGCTGTCAATAACAAACAACGATGGTGTTGTGATCGCATCGTACAGGTCATGATACGGTGCCGCATATGTCCGGGGGCCGTTAACCACGGTAAATGGTATTTTCATGTCCCGAATATAGTCTCTCATCTTTGCCATGGACGTATCTGCGCTGACGGCGAAAACATTCACATCGAAGCGTGTTTTGTTCTTGTTATAGAAGTTCACAATCTTCGGCGTCTCCTCCTTGCAATGTCCACAGTCCGGATCAAATATGTACAGGATGGTATAGCGTCCCTTCAACGCGTGAAGCTCTCTGCGTTGTTTGTTGGCATCCTGCATAATCAGGTTCGGCGCAGGGTTGCCGATCAGGCTTTTTCTAAGACGATCCGCGGTCTCTTTTAGCGTTTTCTTCAGACCATCATTCACCCAGTAGTTCATCTCACCGGAAGCGAAATACTTGTCATACACATTCACATACACTTGGTCCAGTCCCATAATTTCCGGCTGCTGGTATTTTGCCAGACATGTGTATGTCGCGTATTTGTAGGTTTCCTGGTTCTTCTTCGCCTTGGCGATAATTGTATTAATCGCTTTTGTCAGTGTGTCGGCATTTGGTGCAAACAGTTTGTCTAAGTATTCATGAATCTTTTCGCTGTATACCGGTCGGGGCATACGCAGAAGCGCTTCATTGCTCAAATCGAAATTGTCGAAGAAGTGTTCGCGGTACCATCTCAGCTGGAAGGTTGAGTCAATAGTGCCATCAGCCCTTTTCGGAGGGTCGGGAACGTTGACTGGCTGGCTTGATTTCAGGATGAGCGCCGTGGTGGTTCCGGGATTCTTGCTTATCAGGTCATTCTGATAAGCAAGGACTTTTTCATTGATCTTCGCTAAAGAGGCGCGAGCGTTCTTCGTTTTTTCTTGTCCGGAAAGACTGTCTTTTAAAATGGCGATGTAAGGCTCAGATTCTTTGTGTCGCTCAATGTTGTACCTCCAGTTGTCATAGAAAAGTTGATTGTCCGGATCGCCGGTTACTTTCATCTTTGTGACGTAGTCATCGGATGACGTCTCCATTTTGAAGCGTTGCGTTTTGCCAATGACGAACTCAAAGATCTTGGATTTGTCGAGCACCAGAAAATATACCCCCGGGATCAGCGGTTTCTTTCCGTCAAACACAAATTCGCCGTGGGAATTCACCTTGGCCGTATCCCTGATGTAGTGGCTTTCGCTATAATAATGGCCCAGGTAAGCCGTGGTATCTTTCCATCCATTGACCTTGAACTGGATCTCATAATCTGTCTGGGCGAACAACGGCCCGCAGAGAAGGATCATCGAAAAAATAAAGAGAGAGGAGCGCATGAATTCTTTCATTTGGTTGCGAATTTGAGAAATTCAATGTTTACGATCAACGCAATTAATGTGCTCAATAGGTCTGATGTAACTACTTTTAACAGGTTTTAACATTTTCTTGGGGGAAATACAGTAAAATTGAGGTTGAATTTCATCCATGTCGGTCAGGATAAAACATCTAACAAAGGTTTACGGAACGCAAAAGGCACTTGATAACGTGTCGTTTGAGGTAGGAGAGGGCGAGATCGTTGGATTTCTCGGACCGAACGGAGCTGGGAAGTCTACTACTATGAAGATTGCCACCTGCTTCCTTCCGCCATCAGAAGGTCTTGTTGAGGTTGCAGGGTTCAATGTGATGGAGCAGGCAATGGAGGTGAAGCGGATTACCGGATACCTTCCGGAGCATAATCCACTTTATCTCGATTTGTATGTACACGAATATCTTCGGTTTATATCGAGTCTCTATGGCATCCGGGGTGAGAAAGCTCGTCAGAGAGTCGCTGAAATGATCGAGCTATGCGGGCTCACCAGAGAACAAAACAAGAAGATCGAAGCCTTGTCGAAAGGTTATCGTCAGCGTGTGGGCCTTGCTCAGGCGCTTATCCATGATCCAAAGATTCTCATCCTTGATGAACCGACATCGGGACTCGATCCGAATCAGCTTTTGGAAATTCGCAAGCTGATTAAGGACATCAGTAGAAACAAGACCGTAATTTTTTCAACGCATATCATGCAGGAGGTGGAGGCGCTGTGTAGTCGTGTCGTGGTGATCAATCGTGGTTCGATCGTGGCGGATGATCTTCTGACGAACCTTATAAGTAGTAAGGGATCGAAAGTAATTGTAGCGGAATTTGAAGGACCTGTGGACCTTGCGCTGCTCGCGACGATTAATGGAGTTACGGATGTTCAGGACACGCGCCCCGGACTTTACAAGCTTATCACTTCAAGTAGTGTTGACGTACGATCAGAAGTTTTTCGACTGGCGGCGGATCGCGGACTGGCGCTTGTCGGCCTTAGACAGGAAGATGATTCGCTTGAATCAATTTTCCATCAGCTTACCATTGCGCCGCGAGTAGAGAATGAATAAATGAATTAGTTTTGCAGCTTTAGAATAGCCATAGCAGACGGGATGATCCAGATTCTTTCCAAAGAACTTAATAGTTTCCTCAATTCGCTGATCGCGTATGTTGTAATCGGTGTCTTCCTTGTGGCAGTCGGGCTTCTTATTTGGGTGTTTCCCGAGACTTCGGTGCTTGATTATGGTTATGCTGATCTGAATACTTTGTTCTCCCTCGGGCCGTATGTGTTCATCTTTCTTATTCCGGCCATCACGATGAGAAGCTTCGCCGAAGAAAACAAGACAGGAACGATTGAATTACTCGTCACTAAACCTGTTTCCGACTGGGATATTATCCTGGGGAAATTCCTGGCGAGTTTTCTTCTTGTCCTCGGAGCATTGGCGCCTACGATAGTGTACTTTTTCTCCATCTATAAGCTGGGCAATCCAGAGGGTAACATCGATACTCCCGGAGTGATCGGATCATACATTGGATTGTCTTTAATTGGTGCGGTGTTTTGCGCTGTGGGCGTATTCGCATCGTCGATCACACGGAACCAAATAGTCGCATTCATCGCTGGTGCATTTCTGTGCTTTATTTTCTTTTCAGGATTCGAGTCGGTTTCGCAGTTGAATGTTTGGTCTGAGAACGCATTGTTCATCAAACAACTTGGCTTGCTTGACCACTACGAATCATTGAGCCGGGGATTAATAG